>JAZSQT010000113.1:0-5764 GCA_045538075.1 Mucispirillaceae bacterium | reverse complement strand
AGGTTATTTCAATATCAACTTCCCTAAAGAACACAATTTTTTCTCCAGAAGTAAAAGCATTCCATATATTTATTCAATAAGGTCGCAAAAACGGGAGTGGGCATTATTTATCCCACTCGTTTTCTGTCAACCAACTCGCTTACGCTCGGGGTTCCACCCAAAGCTCCCAAAAAGCATTGAATAAATATATGTCATTACTTCTCAAGTTCAAAAATTGTATTCTTTATTTATATTGTTATCCTTTCAATTCTATTTAAAAAATTAAATTTATTTATTATTTCAGATTTAAATAAAGGAAAGTTTTATAATTAGATGATTTTAAAACTAAATTTATTATCAACCTTTTTACTAGATTACTTCGTCGTTTCACTCATCGTAATGACCGTATAAAAGTCACTAGCGAGATGATTTTAATCATCAAGGTTATTTAACACTAAAAAATTATTTAGGTAATATTGGATTATTGCTATTTCTGCGATTTTCTGCATAATTGGCAATTTCTGTGCATATATCTAAGTCGTAAGTATCTTTAAAATAATCAGGTTTTTTTTGCCCCATAATTATATCAAACATATCGTTATCATACATTCGTGTAAGCAATTTGTTAAAACGAACAAGTTTTTCTTCCGAATAATTATCTTTTACAATATCTTTTGCAAACTCTTTCATTAAAAGTTCATTTTCTAAAATAGCACGCCTTGCACATTGAAAATACGCTTGTTTATATAATCCTTCTCTATCCATTGATTTTAACCTACAGCATTTTTTGCTAAATCAAGACCGATATTAAAGGCTTTTTTATTAAAATCTTCTGTCCCCTTTGGTATCATAGAAAGAACTGATTTTAACAAAGAATCTTCATTAACAAACTTTCCTATATAATTTGCAGCTGCAATAGTCGCAATATTTGAACCTAATTCTTTACCTAATTTTTCAAGAACTGTTTCTGTAATAGCCATAGGATATATATTTTTATTATTACTATCGTATTCTTTAACGAAAGCACTATCAATAATAATTAAACAATCATCTTTTATGTCTTTAGAATACTTATCGTATGCTTCTTGAGTTAATGCTACTAAAAAATCTGGTGAAGTAACTTTTGGATAATTAATCTCATCACTACTAATAATAACTTCTGCTTTACTCGCACCACCTCTTGCTTCTGGCCCATAAGATTGGCTTTGAACAGAATTTTTATTTTCATAAATTGCTGCAGCATTAGCTAAAATAATACCAGCAGTAATCATTCCTTGACCACCAGAGCCTGAAAGCCTAATTTCAAATCTACTCATAATATTAACCCTCTTTTATAATCCCAACAGCCTTGTCATAACTTTCAACATACTCTGGTTTATTTTCATCTTTATGTAAAAGCCCTATAGTAAACTTGCCTTCCATTTCTTCTGGAGAAAGTTTTTTTGCTTTTTCAACAGCAACAGAATGATCTCTCTCCCAATAAATCATATCTGAAGCCAATTTTTGACCGTTTCTTCTACCGTAACCAGTAGGACAGCCAACAATTATTTCAACTACAGATAACCCTTTATGTTGCAATGCTTGAAGTATTAATTTTTCCATAGGCACAGCGTGATAAGATGTTGACCTTGCAACAAAAGTTGCTCCAGCTGCAATAGCAAGGTTTGATATATCAAAAGACGGCTCAATCATACCGTATGGAGCAGTAGTCGCTTTTGCTCCTTGTGGAGTAGTTGGCGAATAT
This sequence comes from Mucispirillaceae bacterium, assembly GCA_045538075.1. Classification (GTDB taxonomy): domain Bacteria; phylum Chrysiogenota; class Deferribacteres; order Deferribacterales; family Mucispirillaceae; genus JAZSQT01. The sequence goes on along the minus strand of JAZSQT010000113.1, from coordinate 4,041 downwards.
TGACCACCAGTCATACCGTATATATGGTTGTTAAATACTATAACAGTAATATCTATATTTCTTCTACAAGCATGGATAAAATGGTTGCCACCAATAGCACTCATATCGCCATCACCACCCATTGCAATAACTTTTAAATCTGGATTTGCAAGTTTTATTCCTGTGGCAAAGCCTAAACTTCTACCGTGGGTAGTATGAAGAGTATTAAAATCAACGTAACCTGGTAAACGGCTAGCACAACCAATACCAGAGGCAAGAACTACTTCATCTTTACTCCAACCAGTATTATGTATTGCTCTAATCATAGCTTTCATAATAATTCCGTATCCACAACCAGGACACCATATATGAGGCAATCTACCTTTTCTAATATAATCACTATAATCGTATGCCATAACTATAACCTCTCAAGGCTTTCTGAAATTTGTAGTGGTAAAATAGCTTCTGAATCAACTCTAAAAAGCCCCTCTACCTTACATTTGCCTTTTGTTGCCCTTTCAACTTCTCTCGTTGCTTGACCTAAATTAAGTTCTGGAACAATTATGCCTTTAATCCCTTTAGAAGCATATTTTTCTATATGTTTATCTGGAAACGGCCAAATTGTAAGAGCTTTTAATAAGCCAGCCTTAATACCTTTTTCTCTCAATTTTATAACGGCATCTTTTGCACTACGAGCTGAACTTCCAAAAGCAAACACTATTCTATCTGCATCACTACACATAAATTCTTCAACTTTAACTATATCATCGTAATTATCTTCAACTTTACGGATAAGACGTTTTTCTTCAGATTCAATTAATTCTGGCTTTGATGTGGGAAACCCTGTTGCATCATGGTTTAACCCTGTAACGTGATAGCGATAACCTTCTCCAAAATTTGCCATAGGAGGCACATCACCTTTTGATGAATCGTAAGGCATATATTCAGCAGGGCTACAACTTGGTTTTACTCTATCAAAAACTTCAAGTTCACCTTTTTCTGGAATTTCTATAGATTCTCTCATATGACCTATAATCTCATCAGTCAATATTATAACTGGTGTTCTATATTTTTCTGATAAATTAAAGGCTCTAACTGTTTCTGTAAATTGTTCTGTAACTGTAGAGGGAGTGATTGCAATACAAGGGTGATCTCCATGAGGACCCCATTTTGCTTGCATAATATCACTTTGACCAGGGCCAGTAGGAGTTCCAGTAGATGGACCACCACGCATTACATTTAATATAACGCAAGGCACTTCTGCAATACAACCGAATCCTAAATTTTCCATTTTTAAGCTCATACCAGGTCCACTTGTAGCAGTAAGGGATTTTTTTCCAGCAAGAGAAGCACCAATAATAGCAGCCATTGCAGCAATTTCATCTTCCATTTGGATAAATCTTCCACCAACTTTAGGCAACATAGAGGCAAGTTTTTCTGCAACTTCTGTTGATGGAGTAATAGGATAACCTGCAAAAAATCTGCACCCAGCATATAATGCACCTAATGCAATAGCATCATTTCCTTGTAGGAATTTTTTTTCTCTACCCACATTACCTCCTAAAATTTATAAGAATATTTTGAAATATTTAATAGATTTATAATCTTGTAATAACTATAGCAAAATCTGGACAACGTAATTCACAACTCATACAACCAGTACATTTTTCTATATCTTTGATAGCTGCTTTAAAATCTTTAATCTCAAGAGCATCATTTGGACATAACTCAACGCAAATATAACAACCTTTACAACATTTCGTGTCAATATCAATTCTTGCTCTTGCCATAACAATCTCCATAAATCATACTATTAAAACTGTAGCTTTAATTCTATTATTTTTTAATTTTTAGTCAAGGATATAAAAAAATAACATCTATAATATTATATATAAAATATTTATTTGACTATCAATAAAAAAGATATATTATTTTATACCATAAACAATATGGAGTTTTAATTATGATGCCCTATCTTTTTAAAATTGGAAATTTTGAAGTTAGAATATATAGCTTAATGTATGTTTTAGCTCTCGTAATTGCTATAATTTTTCTTCGCAAAAGAGCAAAATCATTAGGTTACAACCCTCAAGTATTAGAAAATATTGCTGTTACATTATTTATTAGTGGTCTTATTGGTGCAAGAGCTTATTACGTTATTATGAGTTGGGATTTTTATAAAAATAATCCATTAGAGATTTTTGCTATATGGCACGGTGGCTTAGCTATTCATGGTGGCGTAATTGGTGGTATAATTGGAGCCTATATTTACTCTAAATTTGCTAACATAAAGGCATTATTTATATGTGATATGGTAGCTCCTTTTCTTTTATTTGGTCAAGCTATTGGCAGATTTGGTAATTTTGCAAATGGTGAAGCCCATGGAGTGCCTACTATCACTCCTCCAGAAATTATATTTAAACTAAAACCTATTTTTCTTGATTTTTGGTATAACGCATTATATCAACTAAAAATACCTGTTAACCATGAGGGTTTAACTAAATTACATGAAGAAATTATAGCAGGACAGCAGTTTGTCGTTAATTTTCAAGGTAAAGACTATATTTTAAGAGAATACGTTCCTTGGGGTATTAGCTTTCCTGCTACTTATATGGCTCCAGCTTACATGGATTTTGCCACATTAGCAGTCCACCCTACTTTCTTTTACGAAATGATACTTAATTTTATCGGTGCTATTATTCTATTTTATTTTTGGAGGAAAGATAAATATATTTCATCTGGCTTTTTGTTTGGATTATACTTGATATTTTATGGAGTAATTAGAAGTTTTGTAACTATGTTTAGAGCAGATGATTTAATGGTTGGAGCTTTAAGAGCACCTCATCTTGCAGGTATTATATTCATCTTTTTAGGTTCTATGTTAATAATTTATTCAAGAAAATATTTAAAGAAAAATCAATAATAAAAGAGGGTATATTATAAAAATTTTTGTAATATTAAGAAATATATATTATAAATATTTAATTTTAAATAAGCTATGACGTTAAATCATAGCTTATTTTTTTGTATAATTATAAATATTTTTATCTACCTAACCTATTTTTTAATTCTGTATATTTATCGCAACCTTTTTGATATTTTAATTCACACGCTTTACCAAATAAATCTAATGCTTTATTATAATCTTGCTTTACTCCGTCGCCTTTATCATATATTACACCAAGATTATAACAGCCACCAGAACTTCCACCGTTACACGCTTTTTCAAATAATTCTTTCGCTTTATTATAATCTCGCTTTACTCCATAGCCGTTAAAATACATTAAAGCAAGATTATTACAGCCTAAAGCTTCTCCACCATTACACGCTTTTTCATATAATTCTTTCGCTTTATTATAATCTTGCTTTATGCCTTCGCCTAGTTCATACATATAGCCAAGATTAAAACAGCCACTAGCAATTTCACCATTACACGCTTTTTCATATAATTCTTTTGCTTTAAAATAATCTTCCTTTACTCCTTCGCCATAATGATACATAAAACCAAGATTAAAACAGCCTAAAGCATCTCCACCGTTACATGCTTTTTCTAATAATTCTTTTGCTTTAAAATAATCTTGTTTTACGCCTTCACCGTCAGCATACATTAAACCAAGATTAATACAGGCTTCTAAATCACCTTTATTACACTTAACTTCTAAATTTTTTACATCATTTGCATAACTATTTACTGAAAATATTAAAAATAATAGAATTAATAACTTTTTCATTTTATCTCCTTAAAATATATTTCTTTAAACAATAATCACTATAATATATAATTAAAATAATTACTATAACTAAGCATTATTACTTTTAAATATATTGTTATAATATTTTTCGTTTTTTTTACTGGATTACTTCGTCGCTTTGCTCCTCGTAATGACTGTTTTTACGTCTTTGACTGTTTAAAAGTCATTGCTGTAGATGTCAAGTAATTAGTTACATTTTTGGACACATTCTTTAGGAGTTAAACCATTTAAAGCGGAATGAGGTCTATGTTCGTTGTAATAAACGATATAACCTAATAATTCTTCTTTTAAATCATCAATATCATTAAAT
>JAZSQT010000105.1:0-10306 GCA_045538075.1 Mucispirillaceae bacterium | reverse complement strand
AAAATTTACGACGAAATTTTAACCAAAATATAACAATTTCAGGACAGAAATTGCACCGAAAAAACGAATGTTTTTTCGTAAGTGGAGCAAAACCACGTTTTTGCGTAACGGTTGACAAAAAATTTTAGGACGAAATTTTTTGTATTATATATAGAGCAAAGCGACGAAGTAATCCAGTAAAGCACTAAACTAAATTTTTAAATATATAACTATTTTTTATAATATAATAACTTGCAATTTAAAATTAATTTATATAGAATTAGACTTCTTTTGAATAAGGATACTTTCGTACCAAGGGAACTTACAAGACCGTTCAAGCGACTGTGAGTCTGACGAAACTGACATTTTGCCACCGCCGTAACGGGAAGGCGTCAGTAGTAGGTTGAAGACAAGTCAGGAGACCTGAATACGAAAGGAAAAATACACTTTTATCCACTTGAGTTTGGAGAGGAGCAAATATGAAACACATCTTTTTAGCGTTGCTAATGGCAACAGCTACAACTACTTTTGCCTATAGTCAAGAGGCAAACAATCAATCCCCATTAGTAGAAAATCAAGCAGAAACAACTACTAAAAACACTATCAACAATGAACTTGGAGAAGCTCACACAGAAGAAATCATTGTTACAAGTTCAAAAATCCCTGTATCATTATCTAAAGCTGGGTCTGGAGTTACGGTCATTACCCAAGAAGATATTGAAAAAATACAGCCGAATACTTTTGTTGATATTATGAGACGAGTTCCAGGTATAACAATTACAGAAACTGGAGCAGGTAAAAGCCCATCAATTTATATACGTGGTGGCAACTCTGGTATGACTGCAATTCTTATTGACGGCGTGCCAATTTACGATACTACAAGTATAGAATCAACTATTGATTTATCTACTATACCAATTGATAGTATTGCTCAAATTGAAGTTATTAAAGGTCCAGTTAGTGCATCTATGGGGGGAGGCACTATGAATGGAGCTATCAATATTGTTACAAAACAAGGTTACGACAAGTTGTTTAATGCTATGGGAAATTTTGGCACTGGGTTAGGTTCGCTAAATTTTATTGGTGATGCAAAATTTTATGGTGGTAACGATATTGTAAATTATATGGTTAGTGGCTCTTATCATTACGATGAGGGAGTATCATCTGCTGGAAAAAAATACGGCAATAATGAAAAAGATAGTGATGCATTAAGTTCAGTAACTGCAAAATTTGGTGTTACTCCTATAGACGATTTATCGTCTTTTATATATTTTAACTACGTAAATAGCAAAGCAGATACTGATAATGGAGCTGGTCCTAATATGGATAACCCAGATAGTATTAGTCGCACAGAAAGATATTTCGTAAATTGGGAGACTAAGTATCTATTAAAAGACCTTTGGGAACCTACTTTAAAAGTAAATTACGTCCATCAAACTCGTCGTTACGGAGATGCAAATTCAGTTTATGGGTCAACTTCTGATTATTATACAGGTAGTAATTTAGGAGTAGATTTTCAAAATAATTTTTACGTATTAAAAGAGCTTGCTTTTACTGCTGGAGCTACTTTTAATTATGAAGAAGCAGAAATTCCTACATCAGACCCTATAACGTGGCTACCTGCTGGCACTTATAAAGCCTTTGAGGATAATTATGGCGTTTATGCTCAAGCAAATGTTGAATTATTTGACTCTTGGACTACGATTTTAGCTTTTCGTGGTGATAAAAATGGCGATAGAGATTTTACTCCTACTTATAGGATTAGTTCAGTTTACGATATAAAAGCTATAGATTTGCAAATTAAAGCTGCTTTTGGAACTGGATATAAAAGCCCAAGTTTATATCAAGTTTACGATAAACAATACGGTAATAGAGATTTAGAAGCTCAAAAAAGTATATCTTATGAGGCTGGTATATCTAACGGTATCCTTGATAAGATGATTGTATGGGAAGTAACGTGGTTTGAAAATTGGTTTGATAATTTAATTCAATGGGATACTGGAATTTCTAAATACAAAAATATTTCTTCTGCTCATACAAGAGGTATTGAAGTTGCTTTAACTGTTACTCCTTTAAAATGGCTTGATATATCGGCAAGTTATATGTTTGTTGAGGCTTTTGATGATAAGGGTGAATATATGATAAGACGTCCTCGTCATCAAGGAAATGCGTCTATTACAATTACACCTATAGAAAAATTAAAAATATATGCAGAAATGATTTTTAGAGGAAAAACAATCGGTAGCCAATACGATACAGTTCCATATACTGTTGCTTATGAACTTTTTAATGCAACTGTCTCATACGATGTAACTGATAATATTAATGTTTGGTTAAAAGGCACAAATTTAACAGATAGACAATATGAAGAAATTGCAGGCTACGGAACTAAAGGATTAGAAGTTATGCTTGGCTTACGGTTGAAAATATAGAAAAATACTGGGGTGGGACTGTATCAGCCAGTCCCCCTCCCAACTACCCCCTAACTGTAGAGTGTCGCTACGAAAAAACGTGGTTTTTCTTCGCTCCTCTAATAGATTAATATAAAAAATTGGGGTTAAGACTGTCTTAGACAATAATAAACTTAAAAAAATTTAAGGTCCTCGCCTTAAATATATAACTAACCAACCATAATAGAGCCAATTAATTTTGGCTCTATTTCAAAATATATAAATCATTTTTTTAATTATCAATTATATACGCTTTGAACTTGAAATATTCACCATTTCGCTATATCTTATTAATATTAAATGATTTTTTTATAGAGTTTTATTTATTATAAAAATTTATATTATATTTTATAAGTAGTGTAATATAATAAATTAATACTCAATTTATAAATATTAATAACGTATATAGTTGATTTTATAAGTTATCAACAAGTTTTCATCAAGTTTTCAACAATAAAAATCTTTTAATGATAATATGTTAATATAAATAATTAAGTTATCAACAATTGAGTTATCAACAATTTTTAGAATATAAAAAAAATAAGAATAATCTTTAAAAAAATATATAAAAAAACTTAATATTTTCGTTACAAATTTTTTATGTAAAAAAATCTTCTGTTGATAACTCACTAATTTATCAACAAGTTTTGACAAAGTTATCAACATATCAAATTATTGATAAATATATATTTTTTATACTTTTCCACAGTTATCAAAACACCAACTACTACTACAATAAATATATATAATATAAAAACTAAAAAATTTTTCTTGTATAAAATAATTAAACTTATTAGTATATTAGAAAATAATTTATTGTTTAAAATAAGTATATATGAGGAATTAAATGAAATTTAGTGCTATTAAAGAAGATATTATAAATTATATTCAATATGCAAACAGTTTTACTAGTCCTAAAAACTTAAACACATTATTACAAAATATATACATGAGTATAGAAAACAATAAATTAATTTTAAAAGCTACAAACTATCAAGTTGGTTTTTATTGTGAAATAGATGTTAATGTTGTTTCTACTGGAGCTATTACTGTTAGTGGACAAAAATTATATGATATATTAAAAGAAATGCCAAATGGAGCTTTAATAGATTTTAGTTTTGATGGCTCAAGATTAAATTTAAAAAGTGGTAAATCTTCTTTTAAATTATCAACTTTAACTCCAGAAGGTTTTCCTACAATTAGTGATTTAACTAAAGAATTTAGTATAAAAATAGACACTAAAGATTTTATTACATTACTTAAAAGAATACATTTTTGTATATCTAACGAATCTCAAAAGATTGAATATACTGGAGCACAATTAAATATTTACGGCAATTGTTTAGAAATATTTGCTACAGGGCTTCAAAGAGTTGCAATAGCTTCTATTTTATTTGATAGTGAATTTAAAAATGAATTTATGGTTAATATTCCTAAAAAAACTATAGTTGAGATTATCAGAATTTTAGACGAAAATGGAACTATAGAAATAGAAACTGATAGACGTCAAATATCTTTCAAAAGTGGAAACATTACTATTTATTCAAAATTAATAGAAAAATTTGTAAAAGGTGTTAGTAGGTTATTTAACAACGAATATCCTATTAAAGCTACTTTAGATAGAAAAGAGTTTATTTTTGCAGCAAAAAGGGTATCTGCAATATCAAGTAATGATACACCAGGTATAATTTTAGATTTTAAAGATAATGTTCTTAATTTATCAAGTTTAGAGACTGAATACGGTGAAGGTAGCGAAGTTGTAGAAGAAGTTACTTGTAATATGGAAGAATTTCAAATAATACTTAATTCTAAACACGTTACAGAAATATTATCAAATATAGAAACTGATAAATTTACTTTTGAAATGATAGATAGACGTTCACCAGTATTAATTACTCCTGAAAGTGATAGGTATCGTTATTTAGTTGTTCCTATGTCTATTGATAAAATTTAATGGAAATTAGAAACTTATCACTTACAAACGTTAGAAATCATACAAATTCTTATTATGAATTTCCAGATGAAGTTTTAATTGTTGGCAAGAATGGAACTGGCAAAACTTCAATTCTTGAAGCTATCAATATTTTATTTTCTTTTAAAGGTTTTAGAAAGCAACCACTTAACAAGATAATTTCTTTTGATAATAATTTTTTAATAATAAATTCAGAAATTGAAGCAGATTATAATTATAATATAAAATTTTTGTTTAGTGATAACAAAAAGAAAGTTTTAGTTGATGAAGATGAAGTAATAGACATAAAAAAATACGTATATAATTATCCTTTTCTTTGTTATACGCCAGATGATAATGGAATAGTAAATAAAGAACAGAGTTTAAGAAGAAGTTTTATAGATAAAACTGCATTTTACTGCGATATTAACCATTACGATGATTTAAAAGAATATAATAGGATTATAAAACAAAAGGTTGCAGTATTAGAGAAAGAAGTTTTTGATAGAGATTATATAGACGTATTAAATATACGTTTAATGCCTTTAATAGAAAGAATTTCAAATAGAAGAAAGAAAGCTATAGAAAATATAAATAAATCTATGATGGAATTTTATAAATCTAAATTAATAGATACAGATATTGCTTATATAGGTTATGAAAGTAATATTAATAATAAAGATTTATTAGAAAAAGAATTAATAAAAAGAAGATGTGATTACGGTATTCATAGAGATAAAATAGATTTATATAAAGAAGATATGAAAGTTGAAAAGATAGAAAAGTTTTCATCATACGGTCAAAAAAAGACCTTTGGAATGTTAACAATACTTGGGGCAATTAAGTATATTGAAAATTTTAGAAAAAATAGTATAATAGTTCTTTTAGACGACTTTGAAGTTGGGTTAGATAATGAAAGAAGTAGCGTATTAAAAAGCCAATTTTCAAAGGGTCGTCAAGGAATATATACAAGTATAGATAACACTCGTCTTGAGTTTAAAAATATTATTAATCTCACGTAAGGGATAGGAAATGTCTGAAAATAGGGAACAAAGTTATAGTGAAAGTAGTATTAAGGTTTTAGAAGGTTTACAAGCCGTTAGGCAACGACCTGGAATGTATATTGGTTCAACAGGAGTTAGAGGTCTTCATCATTTAGTATATGAAGTTATAGACAATTCAATAGATGAGGCTATGGCTGGTTATTGTAGTGATATACACGTTTATCTTCATGCAGATGGTAGTGTTACTGTTGAAGATAATGGTCGTGGAATACCTGTTGGAATACACCCTACGGCAAAAAGGCCTACAGTAGAAGTAGTATTAACAGTTCTTCATGCTGGTGGTAAATTTGATACTAATTCATATAAAACATCTGGTGGTTTACATGGTGTTGGTGTATCTGTAGTAAATGCTCTTTCAGAAAAATTAACTGTTACAGTCCAAAGAGATGGTGGAATATATACTCAAAGTTACGAAATAGGCAAGCCAGTTACAGATTGTGTTAGAATTGGTGATAGTGATAAAACTGGAACGAAAATCACATTTAAACCGGACGGCACTATTTTTGAGACATTAGAATTTTCTTACGAAACTCTTGAAAGACGTTTTAGAGAATTAGCATTTTTAAATAGTGGCATAAAAATTACTTTAGTAGATGAAAGATTTGATAAAGTAAAAGAGTTTTGTAACGAAGGTGGCATTGCTTCATACGTTAAATATCTTAATAAAACTAAGACATTATTATTTGATGAACCAATTTATATAAAAGGTGAATCTGGTAATATAATCGTTGAACTTGCAGTTATTTATAACGATTCTTATAACGAATCAATACATTCATACGTTAATAATATCCACACAGAAGAGGGTGGAACTCATGAAGCAGGGTTTAAAGCAGCTTTAACTAAAGTTTTTAATAGTTACGTTTCAAAAAATAACCTTGTAAAAGAGTCAAATTTAAGTGGTGATGATATTAGAGAAGGTATGAGTGCTGTTATTTCTATAAAAATGACAGACCCAGTATTTGAAGGTCAAACTAAAACTAAACTTGGCTCAAATTCTGCAAAAACTGCTGTAGAATCTATTGCTACTACTGGTTTGCAAGATTTTATGGAAGAAAATGGCGTTATAGTTAGAAAAATTTTAGAAAAAGCTCTTCAAGCATATCTTGCAAGAGAGGCTGCAAGAAAAGCAAAAGAATTGACGAGAAGAAAAAATGCTTTAGAAAGCACTTCTCTTCCTGGTAAACTTGCCGATTGCCACGAAAAAGACCCGTCTAAAACAGAAGTCTTTTTAGTAGAAGGAGATTCAGCTGGTGGCTCTGCAAAGCAAGGTAGAAATAGTGATTTTCAAGCGATACTTCCTTTACGTGGTAAAATATTAAACGTAGAAAAAGCTCGCCTTGATAAAATGTTATCAAGCCAAGAAATACGCAATATGATTACTGCTTTTGGAGCAGGTATTGGAAAAGATGCCTTTAATCCAGAAAAATTAAGATACCACAAAATCATCATTATGACAGATGCCGATGTAGATGGAGCTCATATTGCAACACTTTTACTAACTTTCTTCTTCCGTCATATGAGAGAGTTAATAGAAAGAGGATATATTTATCTTGCAAACCCACCGTTATACAAAGTTACAAGGGGTAAAAATAGCAGATTTATAAAAAATGATGAAGAATTAGAAAACTTTCTTCTTGATGCTGCAATAAGTGATTTTACTATAGATAAGATTGATGAAAACCGTATAAAACCTTTATTTATTCAGCTTCTTCATTACGGTAGAATATTAAATAAGTATATTAAAAAAGGTTATACAGAAAAAATTATAGCTTTTCTTACTTTTTATGAAAATCTTGATGTAAAATCTCTTGAAAGTAAAGAATACGTTGAAAAATTAATAGAAAATGGCAAAAAAGAAGATATTTTTGCTGGGTTTACTAATATAAAATCGTATTTTGATGAAAGTCATAATAGATATGGTATATCTTTTGAGGCTAATCACGAATTTTTCTTTATTAATGGCGAATTTGTATCTACTCACGAGTTTAGAGAATTGATTAGATTAAAAAGTTATCTTAAAGAATTAGGCAAAGCTCCATATACTATTACTTTAAAAGACGGCTCAAGTATATCTTACGATTCTTTATCAAGTCTCTTATCTTTTATAGATACAAGAGGTAGAAAAGGGCTTGATATATCACGTTTTAAAGGTCTTGGTGAAATGAACCCAGAACAACTTTGGGAAACTACTATGGATCCTGAAAGACGTAGTCTTTATAAGATAACTATAGAAGATGCAGAAGCTGCAGATGAATTATTTTCTCTTTTAATGGGTGATACAGTTGCACCAAGAAGAGAATTTATAGAAATGAACGCATTAAACGTTAAAAATCTTGATATATAGGTAAGAAAATGGAAAATAATATTAATAAAAATATAGAAAATATCAGTATTGAAGAAACCTTAAAAAATTCTTACCTTGATTATGCTATGAGTGTTATAGCTGGTCGTGCGTTGCCAGATGTTAGAGATGGATTAAAACCAGTTCATAGAAGAGTTTTATACACTATGAACGAAATGGGAGTTCAGTATAACAAACCGAATAAAAAATCTGCACGTATAGTTGGGGATACAATGGGTAAACTTCACCCTCATGGTGATTCTGCAATATACGATACGTTGGTTCGCCTTGCACAAGATTTTTCTATGCGTTATCCGTTAGTTATTGGTCAAGGTAACTTTGGTTCAATAGACGGTGATTCTGCAGCTGCAAGCCGATATACTGAAGCAAGAATGGCTCGTATTACTGATGAGCTTATGGCAGATATTGATTCCGATACTGTAGATTTTGTGCCAAACTATGATGGTTCTTTAACAGAGCCTACAGTTTTTCCTACTCGTATTCCAAATTTATTAATAAATGGTATTAGTGGTATTGCCGTTGGTATGGCTACTAATATACCACCTCATAATTTAACAGAAGTTATGGACGCTCTTTTATATATGATAGAAAGCGATAATTATGAAGTAGAAAAATTGTATTCTATTATAAAAGGTCCAGATTTTCCTTCTGCTGGTATAATTATGGGTAGAAACGATATAATTACTGCTTATAAAACTGGTAGAGCATCAATTAAAATTAGAGCAAAAGCAGAGATAGTTGAAGCAAAAAAAGGTGGCAAAGAGCAGATTATAATTACAGAACTTCCATACCAAGTTAATAAAGCTGCATTAGTTGAAAAAATAGCAGAGTTAGTTAACGAAAAGAAGATACCTGGTATTACTGATATTAGAGATGTATCAAATATGCACGGTATAAAAATTATTATAGATATTAAACGTGGCGAATCAGCAGAAGTTATATTAAATAGGCTATATAAATTTACTGCTTTAGAAAATTCTTTTGGTATCAATATGGTTGCATTAGTTGGAGGCAGACCAAAAGTTTTAACTTTAGAAAATATATTAAACGAATTTATAGACCATAGAATAGATGTAGTTACAAGAAGAACTAGATATTTACTTAAAAAAGCAGAAGATAGGCTTCATATTGTAGAGGGCTTAAAAATTGCTGTAGAAAATATAGACGAAGTAGTATCTATAATCAGAAATTCAAAAGACACGGCGACTGCAAAACAAGGTTTAATGACACGTTTTAAATTAAGTGATGTTCAAGCTCAAGCTATCCTTGATATGAGACTTGCAAAACTTACTGGTCTTGAAATTGATAAACTTAACGAAGAATATAATAGTCTCCTTAAAGATATTGAATATTATAACAGTATTCTTAATTCAAGGACTATTTTAATGGGTGTTATAAAAGATGAGTTTACAGATATAAAAAACCGTTTTGGTGATGATAGAAGAACAGAAATTAGCGATGAAGTAGATGAATTTAATTATGAAGATTTAATACCAAATGATGATACTGTTGTAACAATCACACATAATGGATATATAAAACGAACTCTTTTATCAAGTTTTTCTGCACAAAAAAGAGGTGGCAAAGGCAAAACTGGTGCTACTGCAGCAAAAGCCGATGATTTTATAGAAAATCTTATGGTTACAACGAACCATACTCAACTTTTTATTTTCACAAATAAAGGAAAAATCCACTTTTTAAAAGTATATCAAATACCAGAACAAGCAAGAGATTCAAAAGGACGTCATATATCAAACTTATTAACTTTTGATGATGATGAAAAGATTGCATCAATCTTAACTATACCAGAAAAAGATAATACTAAATCAATTTTCTTTGGCACTAAAAAAGGTGTCGTTAAACGAGTTATGGTTAGCGAATTTAAAAGTGGTAGAAGTGGTATTACTGCTTTAAAACTCCGTGAAGATGATGAAATAGTAGCATCATTATTAACTAGTGATGAAGATTCAATATTTATCGCTACAAGAAAAGGTAAAACTATACAATTTAATGTAACTGATGTTCGTCCAATGGGTAGAGTAGCTACTGGAGTAAAAGGAGTAACTTTAGAATCGGCTGATGAAGTAGTATCCTTAGAGGTAATAAAAACTTCTTCTCAAATATTGACGGTTACAACATTAGGTTACGGTAAATGCACGGCTATTGAAGAATATAGGGTTCAATCAAGAGGTGGTAAAGGATTGAAACTTATGAAAGTTACGGCTAAAACAGGTCTTATTACTGGAGCAAAACAAGTTACTCCAGATAATGATGTTATGTTAGTAACGAAAAATGGCAAAACTATACGTATATCTGTTGGTGAAATATCTGTATTAGGTAGAGATACACAAGGTGTTAGGTTGATGAATACTTCTGGCGATGAGATAGTTTCTTTTGCAATTGTTCCAGAAGGTGTAGCCGATGATGATAGTGGTGATGAAGTAACAGAAACAGAAAGTTAATAAAAAAAGCCTTATCTATAGAATAGATAAGGCTT
>JAZSQT010000095.1:0-3703 GCA_045538075.1 Mucispirillaceae bacterium | reverse complement strand
ATAGAATTAAAAATAATTTATCAAAATCCTTTACAACTTTACTATAAGATATTATTTTATTTAAAACATTTTTAAGAGGAAATATAATGGGCAAAAACCTTTTTCAAAAAGTTTGGGAGAAACACGAAGTTACAAAACTTTCAAACGGACAATCACAGCTTTTTATTGACCTTCATTTATTACATGAGGTTACTAGTCCTCAAGCCTTTGCTATGTTAAGAGAGCTTGGTATTAAAGTAGCATATCCTGAAAGAACTTTTGCTACCCACGACCATATTATCCCTACTGATAGAGATAATTTAGCTCGTCCATTTAAAGACAACTTAGCAGAAGAAATGCTTGTAGCTATTGAAAAAAATACTGAAAGTGCTGGTATTACACTTTTTGGCTTAAAAAATAATAAATATGGCGTAATACATATAGTTGGACCAGAAGAAGGTCTTACTCAACCAGGTATGACTATTGCTTGTGGAGATAGCCACACTGCTACCCATGGAGCTTTTGGCTCTATTGCTTTTGGTGTTGGAACTTCTCAAGTTAGAGATATTCTTGCTACTCAAACTATGGGTATAACACCTTTTAAGGTTCGTAATATTGTATTAGACGGTTTACCTCAAAAAGGCGTTTATTCAAAAGATATGGTTTTATCAATTATTGCAAAACTTGGCGTAAATGGTGGTCTTGGTTATGCTTACGAATTTAGTGGTAGTGCTATTGATAATATGAGCATGGAAGCAAGAATGACTATTTGTAATATGGCTATTGAGGGTGGAGCAAGAGTTGGTTACATGAATCCAGATGAAACAACTTTTAACTATTTAAAAGGCAAACCTTATGCACCAAAAGATTTAGAATGGGAAAAAGCTGTTACTTACTGGAAATCTATAGCCAGTGATAAAGATGCATCTTTTGATGATGTAGTCAAATTTGATGTATCTTCAATGAAACCTATGGTTACATGGGGAATTACTCCAGAAATGGCGATTTCTATTGATGAAAAAATACCAGAAGCAAGTAATTCTTCTATTAAAGAAGCCCTTGAATATATGAAATTTAAATCTGGAGAAAATATTAAAGGCACTAAAGTTGATGTTGTATTTATTGGTAGTTGCACTAATGGAAGAATAGAAGATTTTAGAATTGCAGCAGAAATTTTAAAAGGTAATAAAATAGCAAAAGGCATTAGAGCTTTAGCAGTTCCAGGTTCAGTTATAGTTAAAGAACAAGCAGAAAAAGAAGGTATTGACGAAATATTTAAAAATGCTGGTTTTGAATGGAGAGAACCTGGTTGTTCCATGTGTCTTGCTATGAACCCTGATAAGCTCGTTGGCGATCAAATTTGTGCTTCTACTTCCAACAGAAATTTTAAAGGGCGTCAAGGTTCATCATCTGGTAGGACTATTTTAATGAATCCAGCAATGGCTGCAGCTGCTGCAATAAATGGTGCCGTTTCTGATGTTCGTGATTTTATTGGAGGTAAATAATAATGTTAGGACCTATTAAAAACATAAAAGCAAGAGCATTACCAATGCTAATTGATGACATAGATACTGATAGAATTATTCCTGCAAGGTTTCTCCGTTGTGTTACCTTTGACGGTCTTGGTGATAATGCTTTTTACGATGAAAGGTTTTCTTCTGATGGTTCAAAATTAAACCACCCAATGAATGAAGAAAAATTTAATGGTGCAGAAATTATTGTATCTGGAAACAATTTTGGTTGTGGTTCTTCAAGAGAACATGCACCTCAAGCTATTAAAAGAGCAGGTTTTAAAGCAGTAATAGCAGAAAGTTTTGCAGAAATTTTTTATGGAAATTCATCTGTTTTAGGGCTTGTTTGTGTTTCATTGCCTAAAAAAGATATAATAGAATTATCTTCATTAATAGAAAATAATCCTAATGAAGAGTTAAATCTTGACATAGAAAATAGAAGCCTTACTGCTTTTGGTAAAACCTTTCAAATTTCTATAAAAGACACCTTGAGAACTGCGTTAATTAATGGTTCTTACGATCCATTAGCAGAACTTATGAAAAGTAAAGATAAAATTTCTGAAATGGATAAATCTTTACCTCCAAAATTTTAGAAAAATTTAGGGAAACGAAAAGTTTCCCTTTTTTTATATAAAAAATACTACATAAAATTTCGTATCAAATTAGCTGTTGCATAAAATGTTTTTTATCTAAAACATAATAATGACCTACATTAAACCCTATAATGTTATTAGATAATAAAAAAGGCGAACTAAAAAGCTCGCCTTACTATATTTTAAGTAATTATTTATTTATATTGATTTAAATCAAAAAATTCAACAATATATTCAACAGTAGTATTACACTCATCTTTCATAAGCATATTATAATTATCTTGACATTCAAATTTTGATTTATCTCCAACTGGTTCTATTGTAACCTTTATTCTATCTCCAGCTTCATAAGTGCCTAATGCACTTTCATGCCATATTAAAGGATCTTTTGGTATAGTTCCAGACCCCATTTCATGAGGAACTAATTGAGCTGTTGCAATATATATACCATTATTAATATCTGCATTTGAAATAGTTGCTTGTTGCTTTACACCACCAACTTCAATAACATTGCCACTACTATCAATTTTTTGTAAAGTAACTGTTGTTTGTTTACCTCCAGTATTTGATGTAAACAAGCGATATTTAGCTGGATTCAGTAAGCAATGCCAACGTTTTTTATCAGCAAAGAGATTACGGTCAAACATTTCTGAATTTGCTGGAAAATATCCTGCTGGAGGCCAAGATACAAAATCCCAGTCAAATTTATCGTATTCTGCTCTTGGCATATTTAAGTTGCCCATATGCATTACTGCTACACCAAAATTAGTAGCTTTACCATTAATTGGGTTTGCTGGACCTGCAGAAAATCCAAACCCTACTTCTTCAAGCAAATGGTTCAAAGCCCATAATCTATGACCTAATTTTGGGTTTTGAAATTCACTCATATATCTATCAATAGATAAAGCTGGATCTGGTCTAAGGACTAAATTTGCAGCAAAAACTGCAGTCATAGCATCTTCATAAATTTGTTTTGGAAAACCACTTGGCAATTGATTTTCTGGATAAGTATTTCTATCATGACCTGTCTTTTGGTATAAGGCACTAACATAGGCTCCTTTTTGAGCAATATTAGACCACTCTTCATTATGCTTTACTGGGTTTAAGCCAGCAAGACGTCTTACTGCATTATGACGTGCTAAAGCAATAGTAAGAGCATCTCTTTTTAATACTCCAACAGAAAATGGAGCTACGAAAGATGGTTGAATATCCATAATATTTTCGCCAATATCTGTTGCGTCCATTTTACTATTATCTGTGTCATTAAGGAGCTTAGCAACACCTTCTTTAGTTAAAAAAGGTAAATCTTTATTACCACTTTTCATTGTATCAAAATCTAATTTATCTGTAGTTTGATAAGTAGAATAATCTGGAAGTTGATTATTTCCATTTAGTGGCCCACTTCCATTTACTGAACCACTTCCGTTTACTGAACCACTTCCACTTGCTATACCCCCCCCTCGCTTGAACTATCACAAGCTGAAATCATAAACACGCTACTAAACAATAATCCAATGAACGTGAAAATAGATATTTGTTTTTTCATTATACGTTTACCTCTCATAAATTAATAAATATCTATATGTTTCTATATTATTTTCTAATATAAATCAATTAAAT
>JAZSQT010000137.1:0-2085 GCA_045538075.1 Mucispirillaceae bacterium | reverse complement strand
TTTTAATTTTAATAAATCTTTTTATAAATTCTTTTAGTATATAAAATCTTATTGAAAATTGTTTAATTTTTGAGTAGCTACTTTTATCAAATCCGTTAGAAGTATTATTATTATGTCGTCTATATCCAATTAATTTTTTATTATAAAAATATACTCCACCAGAAATTTCGCCTATTAATCCAAGCCACCTATCATGCATTTCTATATTTTTTGGAAATGGTAGGGCGTTTTTAATCACTTCTTTTCTAAAAGCCATAGCACAACCTAAATAAGTGCTTTTAATAAGGTTGTTTATTATGCCATTTTTTGAATTTCTTAAATCAAAAAAACTTTTATCTGTTAATAAATTAGAATTTTCATCAATAATCTCTGTATTATGAATTATTACTGCATACTTATCTAATAATTTAATTACTTCTTCTATCTTATTATTTTTCCATTCATCATCTTGGTCAGACAAAAATATATAATCACCTGTGGCTTTTTCTATAGCATTTTCAAAATTTGAAACGACACCTTTTTTGTTGTTATAAAATATTTTTGCGTTTGGAATGATATTTTTTATGATATTTATTGTGTTATCTGTAGAATTATCGTCAGAAATAATAATTTCATCAGGTATAATAGTTTGGTTTAATATAGATTTTATTTGTTTTTCAATAAATTTTTCACCGTTAAATGTAGCAATACAAACACTTACGTTAGCCATTTGTTTTTATCCAGTTATAATAATCCTTTAAAAAAGATTTATAATTATTTGAATCAGAAGACCAATCAGAAAATATAATATAATCATTATAGATAAAATAATCAATTTTTACGTTATTAAATGATGAGGACATAACATTTATTGCAAAAGTTAAAATATTTATATTTTTATCTTTAAATAAAGATATAATAGATAGTATAGTAGAACCAGTATCTACAGAATCATCAACTAATAAAATATTTTTATAATTAAATATATTATCATTTTTGATTATAATATTTCTATTTTCTATTTTTTTGTGTATTCCAGAGTTAAGTTCAATTTTTCTTAAAAAAAGTTTAATATTTTTTGGCAATAATTTTAAAAAAGGCGATAATATTTTTTTAATATTACTTGCTTTTCTTTCAGCTTTAATTTCAAATAAAGGAACATTAAAAAAAACACTTGCTTCTAAGCCGATATAAAAAGCTCCTTTTGAAACAAACAAAACTGCATCTAGAGAATATTCGTTGTTTATTTTATTGAACATAATGTTTAAATCATTTTTTAATTTTTCTTTTGAATATTCTATATAATTCATTAAAATTACCTTTTAATAATAATTTTATTAATCTCACAATTTTCGTAACGTTGTGAGCAAATAATATAGGTTTTTTTGTAATTAGTTTTGCATTTTTAATATTTTTTAAAAATTCATCTTTATTATTAAAATCTTCTATTAAAATATAATTTCTTCCTAATTCAAAAAAAGTATGAGCATCACTACCAACAATATTAGTTATATTATATTTATTGGCTATTTCTTGTTGTTTTTCTCTGTAATATTCTTTTATATTTCTGCCATTATACACTTCTATAACGTCAATATCATTTTTTAATTTGTTAATATATTCTTCTTTTAATACAGTTTTATATCTTTTTTCATCGTAAGGGTGTGGCACATAAACTACACCATTTTGAGATTTTATTATCTTGATAGTTTCTTCTGGAGATAGACCTTTTTCTATTTCTTCTGTTAAGAATAAACCAATAATTTCTCCAGCAGTAGTAAAAATTTCTTCTCCAATAATAACTTTTATACCAAACTTATTAAGGAAAGGTTTTAAATACAAGCTACCTTTAATTGTGTTATGGTCTGTAATTGCAATTATTTTAATATTGCGAAGTTTTAGCATAAATAAATATGCAAATTTACTTAAAAATGAATCATGTGAAAAAAAAGTATGTGTATGAAATTCTGCTTTTACCATAAATTTATTTTAACTATGACTTTAATATAAAGTCAAGTTATAGAATTTTACTTACGTAGCCTTAATAGTATAAAGCAATAAAGTATTATTCCTTTCAAGTTTATTTAAAAATTTATATTTATTTAT
>JAZSQT010000135.1:0-7502 GCA_045538075.1 Mucispirillaceae bacterium | reverse complement strand
TCTTGATAAAGTTGATATTATAAATAGGCTCGTTGTAATGTTATTGGCAGTTTATGTAGGAAATACAAGACTTATTGATAATACAGTTATTAATCTTTAAAATACTTGAAAAGTTTTTCTGTTACAGTTATAGTTAAATATTACATATTTATGAGGTAGCTTAAATGGCTGAGCTAAAACAATTTGTAGGCTTTATTCTTGGAAAAGAACATTATGGAGTTGATATTATGATAGTTGAAGAAATTATCAGAATGGTTGAAATTACTCCAGTTCCTCGTGCTCCATCTTTTGTTGAAGGTATTATTAATATGCGTGGTAGAGTTATCCCTATTGTTGATTTACGCAAAAAATTAAGTATTGCAGGCAATGAAATTGATGACCATACAAGAATAATTGTTACTTTTATTGATAATAAACGTATGGGATTTATTGTTGATAAAGTTGAAGAAGTTATTAAAATTAGCACTGATAACATTGACAGAGCACCAGGAACATCAAGAGCTATTGATAACTATATTAGTGGTGTTGCTAGAACGAAGGAAAAAGGTATGGTTATTATTCTTGATTTCCTTAAAATTTTCTCTCCTCAAGAGCAAATTGCACTTGCTTCGTTACGATAAATTTAATGGACATTGAATTGGATAAAAAGAATATAGAGCCGTCTTTAAATGATGTAGAGACGGCTTTTTCTATTTTAGATAAAAGAGTTGATTGTCTTAGTGGTGTTGGAGAAAAAATATCTAAATCCTTATTAAATATTGGTATATCAAAAATTAAAGATATTATTTTTTCTTTTCCATACCGTTATGAGATTATTAAAGAAGATTTTTTTTATGGTGATAAAGGCGTATTAAAAGGAAAGTTTGAAAATTATAATAAAATAAGAACGAAAAAAGGTAAGATTATGCTTAAAGCATTTTTTCGTTCAGAAAATGGCTTTTTTTCAGGTATATGGTTAAATTTTACTAAAGATTATCCTGCTAATACATTAAAAGTTGGTAATAATTATTATTTATATGGATTAGTTGTCAAAAATGAAAATATGCCTTCAATTTTTCATCCAGAGTTTTTATCTAAAGATGATGTTGGCTCAATTCGTCCAATATACTCAACCACAAAATTAGTAACACAAAATTTTTATAAAAAAATAGTTTCACAAGTTATTAGTAAATACCTTGACTTAATAAATGAAACTTTACCTTATTATATTTTAGATAAATATAATTTTCCTAATATAAAAGACGCTATTTTTACACTACATAATCCAAAAACTGAAGCTAATGTTAAAGAAATTTTAAATAGAAACCATATTGCTTATAATAGATTTATATATAACGAGTTCTTTTATCTTCAAATGGCATTAGAAAAAAAGAAACAATTATATACATCTGTAGATGGAATATCTTTTAATATAAATAAAGAATTTCTTAATGAAATAAAAGATTTGTTACCATTTAAACTAACTAATTCTCAGCGTCAAGTTATTATAGACATATTTAATGATATGAAAAATAAAAAACAAATGAATAGATTAATTCAAGGTGATGTTGGTAGTGGAAAAACAGTTATTGCTTTTATCGCAGCAGCAGTAGCAGTCAATAATGGTTATCAAGCAGTTATTATTGCTCCGACAGAGGTATTAGCAGAGCAACATTTTTTTAATATGCAAAAATTGTTTAAAAATACAAAGTTTTCTATAGGACTATTAACTGGGTCTTTAACTAAAAAGAATAAATTGGAAACAAAAAATTTAATTGCATCAGGTAGTATAAATTTTATAATTGGAACCCATGCTTTGATTGAAGAAAACGTTGAATTTTATAACTTAGGGTTTGTTGTAGTAGATGAGCAACATCGTTTTGGAGTAAAACAAAGAAAATCTCTAATAAATAAAGGCATAGCTCCAGATATTTTGCTAATGACAGCAACACCAATTCCAAGAACTCTTGCAATGACTTTATATGGTGATTTAGATGTTAGTATAATAGATGAAATGCCTCCTGGAAGAAAGCCATGTATAACTAAACATTACTCATCAAATTATCTAAATAGTGCATTAGAATTTGTAAGGGATATTATAAAGCAAGGTAACAGAGCTTATTTTATTTATCCATTAATAGATGAAAGTGATAAATTAGAGTTAAAAGCTGCAACAAAAAGTTATGAATATATAAAAGAATATTTTAATGATAAAAAAACTGGTTTGCTTCATGGTAAAATGAAGTCAGAAGAAAAAACAGCTTTACTTGCTCAGTTTAAAAATGGTGATTTAGATATTTTGGTCTCTACTACTGTAGTTGAAGTTGGTGTTGATGTTCCAGAAGCAAATATTATTGTTATAGAAAATGCTGAAAGATTTGGATTATCTCAACTGCACCAGTTAAGAGGTAGGGTAGGCAGAAGTGATAAACAATCTTATTGTTTACTTGTAACAAGTGATGAAATTTCAGAAAATAGCCAAAAAAGAATAAAAGCAATGGTAGATTTTACTGACGGATTTAAATTATCTGAAATAGATTTAAAATTACGTGGACAAGGTGATTTTTTTGGAACAAAACAGTCTGGATTACCAGATTTTAAATTTGCAGATATTGTAAAAGATACAAAAATTCTCATAAATGCAAAAAATGATGTAAAGATTATCTTACAAGATGATCCTTTATTAAAAGATGAAAAAAATAAAGTTATTAAAGAAACATTAGAGTTAATATACAATAGTGATAATTCTTATTATGGAGTAGGTTAAATACATTTTTCTTGAATATATGTCGCATATATGAGATAATTTATAATTAAAACAAGGGGAATAAAATGCAACTTATAAAACTTACAGAAGATGAATTGAAAGCTGTTACAACACCAATTAACATTCAAAAATCACAAAGCTATATAGGCAATTTTTACAATTGTAGTATGGATAATAATAAATTAATAGGAAAAATTCGTGGTAATCATGGTGAATATAACGTAGAAGTTAATTTTGATAGTGATGGCAAAATTTTAAGTAATGAATGTAAATGTGAAACTTCAAAAAATGAATTTTGTAAACATTCAATTGCTCTTTGTTTAACATACATTTATACTCCTTGGATTTTTAGTGGCAAAAAAATGGATAGAAATAACATAGAATCTTTAGAAGATGCTAAATATTTTGTCTCTACAACTACATTAAGAGAGATTTTTATTGAACTTAAAGAAAAAGGATACTCTCTTGCAGATATTTCTGACTTATTAAAAATTTCAACAATTCTATTGTCATCTGTTATAAAAGATGATCAAGTTGGAAAAAGCCATCTTCTTACTGAAGCAGTTAAATTAGCTTGCTTATTTCTTCTTGAAAAAAATATTTCTAAATAACAGAAATAATAATTTAATAGGTTAATAATGAAAGCAAAAATAATATCTAATATTTTAATTAGCGATAAATTTGGATATATGGAGTTAGAATGTCCAATTATTGCTGCAGAAAAAACGGCTGGTCGTTTTTTTATGGTTTCTGTCAGTAGTAGCGAACAATCATTAGATCCAATATTAAAAAGACCTTTTGCAATTTGTGATATTGTATCAGATAAAGTATTTTCATTTTTGTATATGATAGTTGGTAGAGGGACTAAACTTCTTACAAATTGTAAGGAAGGTGAATATCTTGATATCGTTGGTCCTATTGGCAATTTTTTTAGATTAGAAAAAAATGCTAATGTGGCATTAGTTGCTGGAGGGATAGGTATCGCTCCAATGGTTATTACTGCTAAAAGGCTTAAAGAATGTGGCAGTAATGTTACTCTCTTTTACGGTGGACGAAGTGAAAAAGATTTAATTATAAGAGATAAATTAGAAAGTGTATGTGATAATGTGGTTTATACTACTGAAGATGGTTCTTTTGGTGAAAAAGGATTTGTTACATCAGCCTTTCAAGAAAAAGTTACAGAATACAAAAAAGTATATGCTTGTGGTCCAAATAGAATGTTAATGGCAGTTAATAGTATATGTGATGAAAATAATATAAATATAGAAGTTTCTTTAGATGAACATATGGCATGTGGTATTGGTGCTTGTCTTGGTTGTGTCATACCTATTATTGAAAATAATAAAAAAATTACAAAACGTTGTTGTGTAGAAGGTCCAATATTTAATGGTTCAAAGGTAGATTGGCAAGGATTATGCAGAGGATAATATGAATAATAAATTAAAAATAAATTTATGTGGCATAGAGTTTAATAATCCAATTATAGCTGCCAGTGGAACTTTTGGATACGGTATTGAGTATTCACGATTTACAGACCTAAATAAAATTGGTGGTATTTCTGTAAAAGGTATATCTTTAAAAGAAAGTTATGGTAATAGTATGCCAAGAATTGCAGAAACTCCTGCAGGAATGTTAAATGCTATAGGGCTACAAAATATTGGCATAGAACGATTTATTTCAGAAAAATTACCATTCCTAAAAAGATATAATACAAGAATTATTGTAAACTTTTGGGGTAAAACAATAGATGAATATATTGAAACTGCTGCTATTTTAGATAAGATAAATGTAGATATGCTTGAAATGAATATCTCTTGTCCAAATGTAAAAGAAGGTGGTATTTCTTTTTCTTCTTCTCCTGAAGCAACTAATGAAATAGTTAAAGCAGTACGTAAAGTTATATCTAATAAACCATTGATAGTAAAGCTATCTCCAAATGTTACTGATATTAAGCAATATGCAGTTGCTTGTCAAAATGCTGGAGCAGATGCTTTATCTGTTATAAATACACTATTAGGAATGGCAATAGATGTTGAAACAATGAAGCCTAAATTATCTAATATTACAGGTGGTTTAAGTGGACCAGCTATTAAACCAATAGCAATTAGAATGGTTCATGAAGTTAAAAAAGTTGTAAATATTCCTATTATTGGAATAGGTGGTATTACTTATTGGGACGATGCTGTTGAGTTTTTTTTAGCTGGGGCAGATGCAATTCAAGTAGGAACAGCAAACTTTAAAGACCCTGAAAGTTGTGTAAAAATTGCAGATGGTCTCGTGGAATATTTAGATAGAAAGGATATATCTCACATAAGTAATCTTACAGGAAAGGTTGTTTTATCTTGAAATCAGAATTAGTAGTATCAGATAGCTGGAAAGACTTTATTCTTATAGATTCTGGTTGGGGGTTTCGTCTTGAAAAATGGGGGCAATACGTATTAGTTCGTCCAGATCCTCAAGCAGTATGGGAAAAAAGCTCTGAAAATTTATGGAATAAACCAGATGCTGTATATAATAGAAGCTCATCTGGTGGTGGTCAATGGAAATATAATACAGAAATACCAGAATCATGGATTATAAATTATAAAAATATGTCATTTAAAGTTCGTCCTACAGGGTTTAAGCATACTGGTATTTTTCCTGAACAAGCAGCAAATTGGGACTGGATTTATAAAATAACTAAAGAAAGGAATGTCAAAAATGCATTAAATCTTTTTGGATATACTGGTGCTGCTACTATTTCTTCAGTTTTAGCTGGAGCATCTACTTGCCACGTTGATGCTTCTAAAGGAGCAGTTAATTGGTGTAAAGAAAATTCTCATTTATCAAAAGTTCCAGATGGTAAAATGCGATTAATCGTTGATGATTGTCTAAAATTTATTCAACGAGAAGAAAGAAGAAATAAAAAATATGATGCAATTATTATGGATCCTCCAACTTTTGGAAGAGGAGCCAATGGCGAAGTATGGAAACTACAAAACTCTTTATGGGAACTTTTTTCAAGTTGTAAATCAATATTATCTGATAAACCTAAATATATTTTAATTAACTCTTATACTGCAGGTCTTTCACCTTTATCGTTATATAATATTGCATCAGATTGCTTTGGTTCATTAATTAAAGGTGGTTCTATTTCTTATGGAGAAATTGGATTACCTTTTAGAAAAAATAAAAAAATTATGCCTTGTGGTATATATTGTAGAATAATTTTTTAAATTATAGGGATAAAATTAATTTATCCCTATAATTATAGTTTTATAACATTCTGATAAAACTAAAAATATTTATAAATTATACTTTTAGTTCAGTTTGTTTTCCTAATTCATTCTTATATTCATTTAGAATAGGGTCAATTTCTGCAATAATAAATTCTTCTGTTTGTTGTGATGAACGACCAATAAATTCATTAGGATTCATAATATTTTTAATTTCATTTTCATCTAAAGGTATAGTATTATCATCAATAATACGTTTTAATAAGTCATTATCAAGACCATCTTTTTTCACTCTTGATCCTGCTGCCATAGAATGTGTGCGAATTTGTTCGTGCATAACTTGTCTATCAGCACCTTTTGTAACTGCTTCCATAATAATATTTTCTGTAGCCATAAAAGGTAATTCTTCTGAAATTCTTTTAGCAATAATTTTATCATAAACTACTAAACCATTAGTAATATTAATTAAAAGTTCTAATATTGAATCAGTAGCAAGAAAACTTTCTGCAATTGATAATCGTCTATTAGCTGAATCATCTAATGTTCTTTCAAACCATTGAACAGCATGAGTATAATAGGGGTTTGCAGTAAGAGATATAACGTATCTTGCAAGAGAACATACTCTTTCACTTCTCATAGGATTACGTTTATATGCCATAGCACTTGAACCAATTTGAGTAGATTCAAAAGGTTCTTCAATTTCTTTTAAGTTTGCAAGCAATCTAATATCTGTAGCAAATTTATGGGCAGATTCTGCAACACCAGCTAAAACTTGTAGTATTCTTGAATCTTGTTTTCTTGAATAAGTTTGTCCTGTTACACCAAAGACTTTATCAAAACCCATTTTTTTAGACACTAATATATCAAGTTCTTTAACTTTATCATGATTATTATTAAATAGATGTAAAAATGATGCTTGAGTTCCAGTAGTTCCTTTAACACCTCTAAAACGAATATTATTATAAGTATCAGATAAATTTTCAAAATCCATTAAAAAATCTTGCATCCATAAAGTAGCACGTTTACCAACAGTAGTAAGTTGAGCTGGTTGAAAATGAGTAAAACCAAGGGTAGGCATATCTTTATAATTTAAGGCAAATTTCTTCAAATTTCCTAAAATAGAGACTAATTTGCCTCTAACAATTTCAAGTGCTTCTCTCATAACTATAATATCTGTATTGTCTCCAACATAAGCACTTGTCGCTCCAAGATGTATAATTGGCATAGCTTTTGGACATACTTTACCAAATGTATGAACATGAGCCATAACATCATGACGAAATTTTTTTTCCATTTCTTTAGCATAATCAAAATCAATATTTTCAATATTATTTTTCATTTGAGAAATTTGCTCATCTGTAATATTTAATCCAAGCTCTTTTTCGGATTCTGCTAAAGCTATCCATAATTTACGCCAAGTAGTAAATTTTTTGTTTGGAGAAAAAGTTTTTAACATTTCTTTTGAAGAATATCTTTCTTCAAATGGAGTTTTAAAAGTATCAAACTTTTGCATAAATTAATTATCCTTTTATTTTTTTTGC
>JAZSQT010000102.1:0-37792 GCA_045538075.1 Mucispirillaceae bacterium | reverse complement strand
CAAGGTTACGGAAGGTCTAACAGACAAAGAAGTGTTATTTTGTGAGTTATACTGTCAAGGTGATGACAAAGTTGAAGCGTTCAGGGTAGCGTTCAAGAGCAAAGCTGACGACTCAAGAATAGAAACGATGGTTACCAAGTTACTAGGAAGAGAGGACATCAACAAAGAGATAGCCAGACAGAACGAGAGGGCACTAAAAAAGAAGGGACTGGAGGAGAAGAAGCCAGTAACGGAAGAGGAAGTGGAAGTAATAGCCACGGAAGGTAGCATAAAGTGGTCGCAGAGTGTAGCGTTCAACAGGTTAAAGAAGCTACTGGACAGCTGCGATAGTGCGATGCAGTTGTTAAAGGACAGACCTAAACTGTTTAGTGAAGTGAGAGAACTGGTTAGCCAGATGAAGAACTACTTAAGTGATAATGGCTTGACAACTAGGAACACAAGTAGACTAGGTGAGATGATAGACTGTATGGAGAACATAGAAGATATAGTATATAAGTTAAGTAAGTTCAACATAAAAGAGTATAACAGCACAATCAACACAGCGAACGGACTGATGAAAGAGATAAATGCGTTGACTGGTATAAAGAAGAGTAGCCAAGCAATCAAGAACGAGACCTTCGAGGACAAACTGTATAGATTGATAAGTGGAGCAGGTAACGGCAAAGACTTGTCGAAGGAGTTGGAAGAGTATGCCTTTAGCGAGTAGGTTAGAGAGGGAGCTGACGGTAGAAGAGAACCGTGAAGCCAAGAGACGAATGAAAGTTGTTCTAGCGAGGGGCAACTTTTGGTTGTTTTGCAAAGCAGTTGCTCCTGAGTTCTACAAAGACAGCCGACCACACTTGAAAGAGATATGCACGGTTTTACAGGCGATATATGAAGGAAGGATATATAAAGAAGGCAAAATAGTAGAGGACGACTTTGGTTTCAAGATGATAGTGCCGATGAGTGGAGTTGAGTGGAAGATAGCTGCGACCAAGGAAGAAGTGCCAGAAGGAGCGTTCATATGTAAGAAGTTGAAGATGAATATGCCACCAAGACACGGAAAGAGTAGGACGCTGATATTATTTGAGTGCTGGTGCTACGGGCAGAACATAAGAGAGAGCGTCATCACTGCTAGTTATAATGTTATGATAGCAGAAGAGTTCAGTAGGTTTGTCCGTGATGAGATAGCTAAAGAGAGCAACAAATTGACAGGTCAAATAGTCACTAGGGACATCTTCCCACAACTAGAACTAAAGGAAGACGATGCTTCGGTAACCAAGTGGTCGTTAAAGGGAAGCCACTTTAGTTACTTGGGAACAGGTATAGGAGCATCTGTAACATCAAAAGGTGCTACTATATTGGTTATGGACGACCCGATAAAAGATAGCGTGGTAGCAGGTAACGAGATAGAACTGGACAACCAGTGGCGATGGTATACAGACACATTTGAAAGTAGAACAGACGCCATCGGTGGTGAGCCAATAGAAATAATCAATATGACTAGATGGTCTAGTAGGGACATCTGTGGTAGGATAGATGCTAACATAGAAGAGAGTGAGAAGTGGTTCACCTTATGTAAGAAAGTAATGAACGAAGAAACGGGTGAGATGCTATGTGAAGAGATATTCAACAGGTCACGCTACTACTCACAGAAAGAGAAGATGTCAAGTAGCATCTTTAGAGCTAACTACTTCCAAGAGCCGATAGACATAGTTGGTAGATTATATAAAGGGTTCAAAGAGTATAACCAACTACCAGAGATGAGTAATGGTAGGTTTATGGAGATTGACCCTGCAGACACAGGAACAGATAACTTGTGTGCTATTGCTTACTTAGAAGGAACAGACCGACTGGCTTATGTGCTTGATGTAGTGTATAATAATAACAAAGTTGAAATCACACTGCCACTTGTTACAAAGAGTATAATTGAAAACAAGATAGACAGGGTGAACATAGAGTCAAATAACGGTGGAAGACTATTTGCAAAATTATTGCGTGAAATGCTTGACAAAATGAATTGGTTTAGAACTATAATAGAGTGTAAACCGACTACAAGCCAGATGAACAAGAGGTCAAGGATAAATAATGCAGCTGAGGTTGTGCAGGAGAGAGTGTTTTTCCCATACAACTGGCAGCATAAATACGACCAGTTCTGTGTGGACTTGTTTAAGTATGTAAGTGATGCAAAGAATAAACACGATGACGCACCAGATTGTTTATCAAGAGTGGGCGAGAAATTGGTGGACAATGGTGGCAGGACAGCAGTTAGTAAATTAAGCCCAGATAATAGCACTAGCGACAAAGGAACTGGACTAAAAGTCGTTAGGGTAGCAAGAGTAATAAGGAGATAATGATGTCAACAACTAATTTAGATTTTTTGAAAGTCAATGGATTGTATCCACCATCAACAGAGTTAGAAAGGTTGGCTAGGTATAAGAGGTATGATGACCTCTTTTATTCGAGAATAGGAGAGGCATATAGTTCGTTTATTGACAAAACGACTGGTGGAGATATGATAGACAAGTTAAAGACCATCTTTAGTAATCCTAAGATAATGAACTATGCAAGAGCAATAACAAAGAAGACGGTAGACTTGGCACTAAGTAACAAACCTTATGTTATATCTAATAAGTCTGACAACTCACTTGACTTGTTGGAAATGCAACAGGCAACTAGTATCTGGAAGAAGACGAGACAGTCACTCACCGATGTAAGCAGATATGGCAACGGATATATTAGAGAATATAATAAAATACCAAGATATACATCTATAGATAAATTAGGCAGGGTCAAATTAACAGAAGGCGAACCTGCTTGTAACGCTGTCAACCCTAGTATGGTAACAGAAGTGGTTAACCCTCTTGATAGAGAGGACATACAATATTTCGTTATTGGCTGGGTAGACAAGATAGAAAGGAACACAGATACGCAGTATGAAATTGCTGGAACGCCACAAAGTATCATTGGAATGATACAATACGACTATTTTTTAACAGTTGAGATACACGAGAAGGGGCAATACGAGATGAAAAGGTTTAGAGTAGGTGCTCCACTGTTAAATTATGGAAGTGTTAAACAATATAAAATAATAGAAGAGGTAACATCTGCAGCGATTAAAGGTAAGAAGTTTTCAACTGGACTTGATGGGTTCGCCATCAAGAAGTTAATAGGATACACAACAACTGATAACCCAAGCGAAGGTCTAAGCGACTATGATATGTTAGATACTCTTATGATAGAACTTATGCAAAGAGTTAGCCAGTTAAGCCAAGTTTTCACTAAGCACGGCGACCCAGCAATGCAAGGTAGTGCTGACTTACTGTCAACTGATGAAAATGGAAACCCAGTATTCTATACTGGCGACTTTTATCCTATTAAACAGGGAGAGACTCCTCTATCTTATATTACTTGGGATAGCCAGTCCAAGTCCATACTTGAATATTGCAACCAGATATTGCAGAACATTTGGATATTAACAGAAATGGGCGATGGAACTATTATGGGATATAGCCAAAACACTAACACATTTGCTGACAGTGGGAAAGCTCTAAGAATGAGATTAACAAGCCCACTTATGAAAGTTCAAGGTCTTTTAATTGATAACCAAGACACTATAATAAGTATCTTTATAGATTTTGCCAAGATACTTGGTAAAAAGATAAGTAGAGGCGACATTGAGATAAGATGGCAAGATGGTTTGCCTAAAGATGAACTTGAAGATGCTAATATTTTTCAAATGAGAGTTGCAGCTGGGACAGAGAGTGTAATATATGGACTTCAAAGAAGATATAATATGACTCCTAAACAAGCAGAGGACGAGTTTGAACAGATATTGAGAGAAAAGAAAATGTCAATAGAGGCAACCCAAAAAGAAGAAAATGATGAAAATAACTTGCCAAATGACAAAAAAAGTGCTAATGGTAAAAGTGAAATAAAAAATAGGGAACAGATAGAAAGACAACAGAACGCTAAGATTAGTGGTAGAGAAAAAACTCAAAAATAGTTATAAACTAGGGCAACCTATTTATATAAGTGAAGCACAACACTGACAAATGTGCAAAAAAATATGGGAGAAAACCCAGACAAATCTAGGAGGAAAACCGAATGAAAGATTTAAAAGAGTTATTAGGAGATGACTTGTGGTCACAAGTAGAACCAAAACTCAAAGGACAAGGAATAAATGGGAAAGATTTAAACCTTGTTGCAACGAACACAGGCGAGTTCGTTCCTGCTGAAAAGTATGATACTTTGAAAGCAGAAGCATTGAAGTATAAGACTGACTATGAAACCTTGAATGGTAAGTATGAGGTTGATATGCAAAATGCTGTAAAGGCAAGCAACGATTTATTAAAGAGAACTATAGTAAGTCAAGCATTGTCAAACGCCAATGTTGCTAAAATAAATAATGGGTATGATGTTTACTTTGATAGCAAAGCACTAGATGTCGAGAAACTTTCCTTAAACGGAACAAAAATTGACAATTTAGACGGAATAGTTTCAGAGTTTACAAAGAGCAACCCACAACTTGTTATTAAAAGCAACATAACTGCTCCAACCGTAACGGTCAACACACAATCAACTACTACTGAACCTATTGTAGCAGTTCCAGCAACTACTGGATTAAATCCACAGAGTGCACAGAACGCAGTAAAGGACGCTGCTTATTATAAAGCAGCAATACAAAAGGCTGAAGATTTTGATCAAAAGGTTGCTTTAATGGTTGAGGCTGAACAAAACAAAATAGATATTAAATAAGGAGAAAATTAAATTATGCCAGAAAACGTAACAGGATTGGGAACCACATTTAATTTGCCTAACTACTCTGGTCTATTAGCTACGGCAAGTGTAACCCAAACACCATTTTTATCAATGGTTTTACGCAGACCAATGAAAACAGTAAACTTTATTGAGTTTACAACCAGTTCAGACTATACTCTTGGTGACCCAAGTGCAAATGGTATATCTGAAAATAGTGCTGCAGATGTTCACACAAACGTCACAGCAACAAACATTGTGAGAGGACAATCAACAAACGTTATTCAAACTTTCACAGACAAACTTTCAATCTCTTACTTAAAAGAAGCAACAAATGGACAAATGTCTGGTATCAATGTAGCTGGACAAACAAACAATGCTCCATCTGAGCTTGCATTCCAAAGAAGTATGATTTTGAAGAAAAATGCAAGAAACATTGAATATGCTTTCTTAAATGGAACATATGCTAAGGCTGCTAACGCAAACGAAGCAAATAAAACTCGTGGTATGTTCGCTGCAATTCCAGAAGAGAACAGCCTTGACTTAAACAATCAAGAATTAACAAGAGCTCTTTTTGAACTTGCTATTAAAAATATGTATGACAATGGTGCATACCTTGAAAACATTTATGTTTTTGTAGATAGCAATGCAAAGAAAAAACTTACACTTTTATATAATGGACAAACTGGATTTAGTCTTCCAGCAACAAGAACAGAAGCTGGTGTAAATATTATGCAAGTTTTAACGGACTTCTGCACATTGAACATTGTTCTTGACCCATTTGTTCCAAAAGGCAAAATCTTATTTGCTGATATGAACTATATTTCTGCTGTAGGTCTTAACACTAACGGTAGCAACTTCTATTTTGAAGAAATTGCACACAATGGTGCTGCTTATGAAGAAATGTTCTATGGCAACATCGGTCTTGATTATGGTCCAACTTTCTTGCACGGTTCTATTGTTAATATTGCTTATACAGATGAACAAGTTGCTCCAGTAACATTCACTGTAGAAAATGCAACGGCACCAGCAACTGGTAAAGATGTAACATTGGCTTGTGCAACTGGTAGTGCAACTATCAAATACACAACAGATGGAACAGATCCAAGAACCTCTGCTACTGCACAAACCTATAGCACTGCAATCAATGTAACAACAACAAAGACAGTCAAGGCTTATGCAACAAAGAGCGATATGGCTGCATCTGAAGTAACTGAAAAGAAAGTTGAAATTTCAGGTTAATAAATAAAGGGAGAAAGAAATGGAACTTGTCGTAGGCGAAAACACTTATATAACTGTAACGGAGTGTGCATCTTTGATAAGAGATTACTTTGGCAGTGGTTCAACTAACTACTCAACATTTAATGGATTATCAACAAATGCAAAAGAGTCTTGCGTATATAGAAGTTTTCTAGATATGGAGAGACTACAATACAGGGGAAAGAAGAAAGCCGAAGGGCAAGTTCTTTCTTTTCCTAGGGTTAATCGGCTGGGATACGAGTCGAGACAGGATGTGGTTAAACTTGCACAAGCGTTAAATAGTTTAGCGTTTGCACAAGAAAGCGTTGATGGCTCTGACTCCTCAGTTGATAATATTCTAAAATTAGGCAACTATGGCGTAACTAGTTACAAATTAGGTTCATTTGCTGTTAAAATAGATGGTCAAAAAGTTGAAGAAGCATCTTCTCAAAAAAGCAAAAGTGGCTATGTTGAAGAAATATTGCCAACTTGGTTAAAAGGTGGTTTTCATATTAGATGAAAAGCTTGTTTAAATTAGGTATGGTTCATACTATGTCACACGAAAAATTCAAAAAATACGCATATGATGGCAGTATGACATACCTACCATCTAAAATTTCAAAATGCTATAAAGAGGAGAAATTCCAAAAAGTAGTTTCTTCTAAAGGCGAAGAGGTTATGAGCAGAGCAACATATTATACAGAAATTCCTGTTAATGCTTTAGATAGGATTGACGGGTATGATATTATAAATGTTGAACATCTTAATATGGGCTGCAATTATTATATTATTTATGTGTAGGTGATATATGGCATCTGGATATAAGTATAATTTGAAAAAGCAACTTGCTAACAGAAATAAAGTTGCAAAAAGAATTGCCAAACTTAATAGGTCACTAAGTAATGTTTTAAATGCTTCTGCTTTTAATGTTTGGCAGATGTTCCCTAAATCTATAATAGGTGGGACATCAAAAGCTGTCACTAGTAATGCTTATTCTGGATTTGTATCTGTTGATTTGTTTAAGGTCGCTAATAAAATAGACTTAAAACTATTAGACGATCCAAGAGTTGACAATGTGATGAGAGAAATAATGAAAGAAGCTCAAGAGAGGGCTCCTGTAGACAAAAGATATATTGGAATGAGACCAACTAAAAAAGATTTAAAGTCTATGAAGTTCAGCGTTCCAATGTTTAGAGACTTAGATGAAAGGGAAAAACCAAAAACATATACCTCTGATGAAACAAACCATAGAGAAGTAAGTTATACTTATGGTAGAAGAATAGTCGAAAATTCTGGAAGAAATAGAAAGAGTGGCGATGAAGAGACTGTGTTTAAAAATATAGATATATTCAAGGACTTCTCTTTAGAAAAACAAAGAATGATAAGGCGACTTTTAACAACTGGTGTTGGCAAAGATAAGCTTCGAGCAGACAAAAGAAGTTTATGGTATAATGAAAAAGAAAACTCTTTGAACTGGTATCGTGCTTCTAGTCCAACAAAAAAGAACATTAAACTTGCTACTAGCTTTGGTGATGAAAGGCTCCATGCTGGAGAAGAAGAACTTCGTAGAAGTGCAAGATATAATGAAAGGCTGAAAGTAATATCCTTTGATACAACTAGATTGGGAACGAAGTATAACTATGCTGCTTTACAGCATGACAGATTGGACTTTACACATAAAGTTGGCGAACCAATGTTCTTATACAATGCGTATATGAAAAATAGACAAAACCTAATTTCTGCTATAGAAGAAGTTTTATCCGAGAAAATATTAAGTTCTCAACACAAACCTTCAACAAGTGGTTCAAAGGAATTAAATGTTGAAAGCGAAAGAATGTTAAAATCTAGAGTTAATAGACAGACGTCTATAAGCTCTAAAACTTTACGAAAATACACAAGGGGTTTATAATGCAATATTCTAGTCAAAGTGAAATTATAAGGGAGTATTTGAAACGACTTTTTAAACAAAAAAGTGATGTTGAAAAAAGCGATATTCCAATATATGTAAACTATTCTGTCCCTTTTTATGAAATAGATAAAAAGAGAATAATGGTTTATGATGAAAATACGATGGCTCCTAGAACTTTTTTAGGGGACAATGAAATTCTTCGTGTTCAAGGTTTCTCTGTGGTTGTTGCAGATAATAATAGTAAAGTTGCGTATGATAGAGCAAATTCTATAATGGAATATTTAACAGCAATAAATCAAGATGGTAATATAGTTACAATTCGTGCTATAAGCGATATAGAATATTTAGGAATTAACCCTAAAAAATACTTTTTATATTCTTGCGACTACTCAATAACTAGGTTAAAGTAGTTGCTTTAAAATTTAAAATATGTTATAAGAAAAATAAGGAGGAAAAAAAATATGGCAAGTAATGTTAAACCTAAGGTTTACACAGGTGCTACTGCTGCTTTGAGTGTTCTTGATGGTAGTGGTAATGTCAAAAGAGTTGCTTATGTTTCAGACTTTACTGTTGATATGAGCTCTAACTCTGAAGACTTCAACGTCATTGGACAAATATATCAAGAAAGCATTCCAACATACAACAACTGGACTGCAAGTTCTTCTGCCAAAGCAAGTTTCGAAAACGATGGACAAAGATTATTGCTTAACGCATATAATACCTTGTCTCCTATCAAATGTGAATTTTTGGTAAACAACTCTTCAACTACTAGCGAAATAATTAAATTTAGTGGCTGGGCTATTGTTGAAAGTTTATCAATAGGAGTTGGTGACAGCGTTTCGTCTTTTGATATTTCGCTTAAAGGAACTGGGGACCTAGACGTTGACTTACCAAGTGTTGTTGCTGTAACTGCAATTAGCATACCATCTACATTGACTCTCAATGTTGGCGATGCAAAAACTCTTGATGTTACATTTACGCCAACAAACCCAAGCAATACAGATGTAGAATGGACTTTAACTGAAGATGGTTCAACTGTTACTAGTGGAGATGGCACTTATGTAAAAATAAATCAAAGAGGTCAAGTTGTTGCTAAATCTGCTACTGGGAACAAAGTTGTTACTGTAACTGCTACTGCAAAAGGTGGCACATCTGTAACTGGAAGTTGCACAGTAACAGTGTCTTAATTTAAATAACATTTTGTGGAGGACTAATGGAAGAAGAAAATTCATTTTTATTGACTATAGAAAAAGGTGGATATAACTTAACAGAGCAACCAGATTTGGGTATTTTGAATTTTAATATTTCAGAAAGTGAATTAGAATACGTTTTGGCTCAGATTAGGTATAACCAACCATTTGTTATAGCTTTAGATGACGATATAATTGCTATTAGTCCTTCTCAATGTGTTTCTATTAAAATTTCAAAACAATAAGGGGAAAAGTATATGAATATAAAAATTAAAGGGAAAAATTACGAAGTTTCTACCAACTTAGGAACTGCATATGACATTGAACATAAGTTTAATAAAAACGTAAAGGACATAATTGCAAGTATTGATGATTATGATATGGATATGTTAATGCAAATTTTATATGTTGGTTTCAAAAGGAAGAACCCAGATATTAAAGAAGAAGAATTTAAGGAATTAGTCTTAAGTGATGATAATATAACGTATTTGGGCTTTATTAAAGAAATAACAATATTTTGTAGATTATGTATGTCTTTTAACAAGAGTGAAGTAGAGGTCAGGAAACAAATTGAAGGTTATTATGAAGAAAAGCTTGCAGAGCTCGAGTCTTCAGATGAAATACCAGTTTTTGTTAAAAAGGCAGAAACACCAAAAAACTAAGCAGAGCATCTGGTGATATAATCAATACCAATGGTTGTTTTGATTGGGAGAACATATTTATAAAAGCTGCCACGATTGGTATATCACTTAAAGATTTATATGATATGGAGTTTTGGCAGTTTATTTGTTATTTAGAAGGATATAGAGAAAATAGGATAAATAAACAAATAGATGACATTTTGAATGCTGCTAGAATTGGAGCGTATGTTGGTCAATATTGGACAGGCAAAAAAGCACCAGATGCAAAAAATTTAGTGTCAAAATTAGAAGCTATGCTTGATAGAGATTATGTTGAAAAAATTGTTGAAGAAAAAACTGACGAAGAAAAAATAGAAGAATTAAAAGAGAAACTAAAACTTTTTGATTAAGAGGAGGCATATATGGCGAATAAGAATAAAAACGAACTTACATTTGCTGTGTCTGGTGATGCATCTGGATTTAGAAAATTTGCAAATGAAGTAGATGGCATTACTAGAAAACTTACGAGCAGTTTAAGCAAAGAACTTGCTAATTTGGGAAAAGTTCAGGTCCCTAATTTTAAACCTATATCCTCCATAAGAGATGCGATAAGAGAGTCCGACCTTAAATACAGTCTAGGTTATTTATATGAAAAAAGAGATAAACTTGTTCAAAGTAAATCTTTTACTAGGACAGGAAGACCAGTATTTAGAACTCCAGAGCAACTTGCCAAAATAGACGAAAAAATAAGAAAGACCAATGAAGACATTGCTCTCGCTATGGCTAAAAGTGCATTGTCGTCTGGCAAATTCGACCGTGTAGAAAGCTCAAGAACATATGAAGATGGAAAGAAAAAGATAGAAGAGTCAAGAGACATTGCTTATGCATATAAAGATAGGTTCGCCGAGACTGAAAGTGGCGAAGTTATCCCTTTATTAGAAAGAGAAAGGAATATAATAAAAAATATTACAGACGCAAGAACTGGAGAAATAAAACAAATACAGACAGTTGTTAGGAGCCAACAAGTTTTAACTGCCAAAGGGCTTGAATGGCAAGATGTTGCAAATGATACTTATGAAATAATATTGGAAGAAGGCAAAAAAGTAGATAAGAGATTTAAAACTTTTTGGAAAAAACTATTTGATAGGGTTAAGTCTGTTGCAATATATAGACTTATTAGGGGTGCCTTAAAAAGTATTGTAAATTCTGGAACACAAGGACTAAACAACTTGGCAACTGCAGATAGGGAATTTAATAAAACCCTTGGGACATTACAATCAAGTTTAACGAGTTTAAATAACTCTTTTGCTTCTTTACTAAGACCAATAATTGAGATCTTACAGCCAGTATTAACATTTATAACAGACAAACTTGCTGGCTTGGTTAACACTATAAACGAAGCCAAAGCTGCTATGTCTGGTCAAACAGAATATACACAAATATTAACTTCCGATATGAAAGAATACAAAAAGCAGATAGATGCTGTCAATGGCTCTTTATTAAAATTCGACTCTTTTAATATATTGTCAAGCAGTTATACTGGCGTAAAAAAATCTATTGTCGGCATTTCTCCAGAAGAAGCAGATGTCGTTATTGAAAAACTTAAAGGGATAAAATTTGCGTTAATCGCTATAAGTGCAGTTGTCGCAACCCTTATTATGGCTAATCCTATTGGCTTGATTATAGGAGCTGCAGCATTGGTTGCAGTTTTCTGGGACGATATAATAAATGGTTTAAAAATGGCAGTTAGTGCAATTGGATTATTTTTCTTGTATGTAGCTAAAGGGATAGCATGGGTGCTTGATACATTGTTTATAAGATTAAATCCACTTGTTCATATAGCTAATTTATTTGGAGCAGGAATACCTATGAATTTGTTGGAAGGCAATATTGATTATGCTATTTCAGAAACAAAAGGTTGGGGTGGTTTTTATGCAACTGGTGGGACTTTTAGTTCTGGCGACTTTTTTGTGGCTAATGAAAATGGAACAACTGAAATGATTGCATCAAATAATAATGGTGGTGGCAATGTTATGAACTTGCAACAATGGGAGCAAGTTGCTTATAATTCTTATATAAGAGCATTACAAAATTATAATGCTGCTAAGAATAATAATGTTAATATGAACGACATAGGTAGAGCAATAGCAGGTAACTCTGGCTTTGTTAATGAAATAAATAGAAGAAATGCAACAGTAAATTTAGTATAGGAGGGTTAATATGTCCAACATTGTAGACAGAACAGATTATGTTGAAATAAGTGATATTGATACAATTTATATAACCTGTGCAGGTTATACTAATTATCCTTTTGCTATGGCAGTAAGAGAAAGTGGTCTCGGTTGGACAGAACCTACTTGGAGTAGCCAACTTAATAGAAGTGTTGGCGACTTTGTTTTAACAAACATAGATACTGTTGATTTTGGTCTTGTTGAAAGATGTGAGATGAATTACAGGTTTATGACATTAACAGATTATAAGGTTCTTTGTGAAATGACAAAACAAAGAACTTGCACTGTTAATTATTATAGAAAAGATATAGGACAACGAGTAACGCAAGAAATGGCTTTTACTGACAACGAGTATGGCTCAATTTATTATGTAAATAAAAAAATATTTGGTATGACAAATATTAATGTTAAGCTTGTTGCTACTAATAGAGATAAGGTTAATTTGATAAAACAATCTCACACTGTCACTTTTAACAATAACGGTGGAAGTGGGACTGCTGCACCAAAGAGTATTGTATATGGTGGAGTTGTTAAAATGCCTGAACAAACCATATTTACAAAAACTGGCAAGGTCCTTGCTGGGTTTAATACAGATAACACAAATTCTACTGTAGAATACTTGCCAGAACAAACAGTTACATTATACAATGATATGACATTATATGCTGTATGGGAGTAGAATATGCCACAAGTTAAGTTAAAGATAACAAAAACGGATAATTCAACTTTAGAAGTAGACAGATTTAGTGGTTTGCAAACTGTTGAGAGCTTGACACAAAGCACTCCAGATGCAAGTTCTATTTATTATGGCACATTAGCAAATAGTGGCTCTGCTCAAATAGTAGACAAAGATGGAGATATAAAAGACCTAATAGAAGATGGAGATATAGAGAACTCTAATACAAATGTTGATTTGTATATAGATGACCATCTTGTCCAAAAACACATTACAACAGACAGCGACTACAATGAAGAAAATATATTTAGTATGCAGTTTACTAACAAACTTGAATACTGGGATAAAATAAATTATGATGGTTATCCTTATCCAAATACATCTAAAACTGCGTATGAAATGTTGGAAGATGTTTTAACTAAACTTGGATATTCTTCTAACGATATAAATACTATGCTTGGTGAGCAAATTATATATGGAGACAATGCTGCATATGGGACAATAAAAAGTTATTTG
The DNA here is from genome assembly GCA_045538075.1 of Mucispirillaceae bacterium. Lineage (GTDB taxonomy): Bacteria > Chrysiogenota > Deferribacteres > Deferribacterales > Mucispirillaceae > JAZSQT01. Next base: position 24,674 of record JAZSQT010000102.1, on the reverse strand, counting down.
CAACTTATTACAATACCATATCCTTATTTGCCAAGCGACACATATAGAAATACAATAGACAAGTTTTGTAGGTTGGCACAATTACAAGTGTATGTGCCTGACAACAGTGACTTGCCTAAATTTGTTTCTGCACGACCAATTATAAAATCTTCACAAACATCTAACGCTATTGTTGTGCCTAAGTATGCACAATTAAATAAGTTTAATAACACTGTTATATTAAAAAACAAATATAATGCTGTTGAGATACAGAGCACAAAGGTTAATGATGAAATAGATTATGATACAATAATTCACAATAAAATTATAACTTCATTTGACGGTTTAGAAACAAACAATAAAAATTCAAGTAAGGGGCAATTAAAGTCTTATGGTGCAAGTTTATATATACCACCTGTTTCTATAAGTGGGTCGTCTCAGTCTGGATATTACGAAGTTGATGCAAGGGCAACTGGCTCTTACCTAGAAAACAAATATATATCTGGTTCTTTTGCAATAGATGCTACAAGTCCAGATGGATTAAAAATGATAAAAGAGATATATCAATATAATAGTGGTGGCTTAAAGTTTTCTGTTACATCTAACAAAAAGACAAAAAGCGTTGTTAAGTCGTATGATTTTGCTGGTGGAAATAATACGAACAATAACTTCTCTTTTAATATTTCTTCTGTAGACTGGGATAGTGTTTCTGGAGACATAGTAACAGAAACCATTCCTGTAACAATATCTACTTATGGAAGTAATAGCGATGTTGACACATCTGTTTCTATTACAGACTACAGCACTGCTACGATAACTTATGATGACGCAACTGACAGATTTACAATAAATTATACGCTTTTGGTTTGTGCTAATTCTTTTTCAATTTCTGGTACTTATTCTGGGACATCTTCAATACAACCAACAGTATATTCAATTTTTAGCACTGGGACTGCAATAAAGAGAACCCCACTTGAAGTTAATTTGACATTATATGGTGATAAAAGAGAAGTTAAATTTGATAGTGAGTCTGCAAGTGATGTTGTTGTTTCTGAAGATAGTGTTTTTAGAGATACTATAACTAGTTGGGAAGAACTTGGTTCAGATGGAGATATTGTTAGGTATGCTTTTTATCCTAGTGATATAAGTAATTATAGTGAGTTTAGTAAAATATATTTTGGAAGCGAAGAACATATTATAAATGAGATTGATGCAGAGTCTGAATATTTTGCATTCCCATTTTCAATTCACTCAAAACTATATAGTGCAGTTAATAACCAATCTACGCAATCAATAGTTTTTACTTCAGGAATAGTTCCAAAAGCAGTTGCAAATATTCAAGGAAGCGAATTGTTACAAACAGGAACAGAATATAATAACTCTATCGATATGACTACTCTAATAAAAAACAATATAAAAGATGACTATGTAAATGGCATATCAAATGGCAATATTCAACTATTTTGCACAGATTTCTTTAATAGTAGCGATAGCAATGTGCTTGATTTTTCAACTGGTAGTATTATAGAAAATAACGCTGTTGTTTCTATCATTGGCGATGATAGAAAGTGGAAGGTTACTGGTAGAAAATTTAACTATGATGGGCAAAGCACTACCAATATAGAAGTTGAAGAAGTAAAGTCGTATTCTTATTATTCTGTTACATTTCCTTCTTCTGTAGATGTTTATAATGACAGTTCAACTATAACAAGTGGAAGTGAGTTTGTAAATGGAACTCAACTTCGTGTAAAATTTAATGTTGATATAGAAGGGGTAACTTTAAATTATATAAAAATAAATGGTCAAAGCGTTCAAGACAATTCTACTTTTACATTGTCATCTAACACTACAATAACGGTTTCTTACTCGTTGCCACAATTTACAGTAACATTCCCAGATAGTATATCAGTATATAATGGGCAAAGTTATATTTTGAGTGGTAGCAGTTTAGATGTAGGGACAGTATTAACTGTTAGATTTGTAGAATATAGTGCCACTCCAAATTATATAAAAGTAAACGGGACATCTATTGAAGATGGTTCAACATTTACTTTATCTGAAAACACGACAATTACTACTTCTTATGAAAAAACAGTTCAGTTTGATGTTAGTTCGCTTAAATTAAGTAGTAATAGCAACACAACTACTATAGCATTAAGCAGTATTGATGACGATTATATGGCTTATAATAGTTCAACAGACGGAGTAAAAGTTGAAGATTTTGCTATATTTGTATTTGAAACATCTAGATTATCAAGTGATTTGTTAAGTGGAACGCTTAGCGTTGGAAGCACAAGCTCTGTGTCTGGCAATGTATATGTAAATGAGTCTTCTACAGTTGGAACTGTTTCTATAGACAGAACTAATATAACAATTACTTGTTCTGATACTTATTTTAGAGGCAAAACACTTACTGCAAATTCTTTCTCGTTGATGTATACTAAAACTATTACCGAGTAGTTTAATTTGCTTGACAAATAATTTTTATTGTGAAAATATATATTTGAAAATAGGAGTTCAATATGGCAATCGAGATAGGAAAAGGTGCAACAAGGACATTAACATTTAAAATAAAAACAGATGAATTTGTGCAAACAGATACTCTTTTGTTTGCTATGGAACTTGCCGAAGATGAAGAAACTGTTGTTATGGAATATAGACAGCCAGTTGACGAATTGATGTTAGAAGCTGGCGTATATAATTTTATTGTTCCACTTAAAAGTGAGTTTACTATAACTCTTGACCAAACAGACTACTTGTTTGATGTTACACTGGTTGACCAATATGGCGAAAAGACACCTTTAATGAAACCAGAGACAATAACAATAACTAATACGGTTGGAGCAAGTATCCCAGAAAACAATTCTGGAGGTGAATAATGGAAATAACTTCACTTTGCGATAATGTAATAATAGAACTTGAATATGAAAGTGCAGACGCCACCGTTGATATAGAAGTATCTAATGTAGATGTAGAATTAACAGAAGACCAAGTTGCTATGTTTCGTGGTGAGAAGGGTGACTCTCCAAAGTATGAAGGGCAGACAACGGATACTATTGAAGTATTGGTTGATAATGAGAATGATATGGTATCTGCCAACCTAACACAAAGCGTAATAAATACTATTGCTCAAAAGATGGATAATACCAGAATACGCATTAACACAACAGAGCATTGGTCAGAGCAAACAAGTTTCGTCCCAGAAAATGGTAGCATAATAATTTATAGCGATTACAAAACAATACAAGATGGTGGAGTAACAAAATATGTCGCTGGTGTTAAGATAGGGGACGGGAATGCTTATGTCGTAGATTTGCCTTTTATAGATGATGAGTTAAGGGACTTAGTATTAAGGCACATAGGCGACACTTCAGTTCATATTCAAGAAGGCGAAAGGGCTTTCTGGAATAATAAATTAAATTATGTTCTAGATGGAGAAGTCCTAGAACTTAATAGAAATTAAAGGAGATTAAAATATGTCAACATTAAGTAGTTTATCAAAGTTATCACAAATCAAATTGCCATCTGGAACAACATATGCAATTATAGACGCTGATGGCAGGGCTATGATAGCACCAAAGTATGCAACAGGAACAGCATATGATGTCAACGATTATGTTATTTATAACGATGACTTATATCGTGTAACTGCTGCTATTACAAGCACAGCAAATACTTCTTGGTCAGATATTACAAAGTCTGCTGCAACTATAGGTGGCGAATTAAAATCAATTAAAACAAGTTTAACCACTGGCATTCATTATCGTGGTTATACAACAACTGCTCTTACAGACGGAGCAACAACAAATCCTATTACAATAAACGGAAATTCATACACTGCAGTTGCTGGAGACCTTGTAATTTATACAAGTGGAAATGATGGTCTTGAGTTTTTGTTTGACGGAACGACTTGGAACGAGTTTGGTTCAACAGGAACTTTGAGAGCAATGGCTTTTGCCGATACAGCAAGTGGAACTGGTAGCGTAAATGTTACAGGTTCAACCAGTGGCGTAGCAGTAAGTATGACACTTGGTTCTGGAAACACGACATCAATTACACCTTTTGCAAGTGGTGGTTCTTTCACTCAGGGCAATGATAGCTTTACTCAAGGTAGTGATAGCTTTGTTCAAGGTAGTGACAGCTTTAGTGCTGGTTCTTATACAGTATCTAGTGAAGTTTTAACAATAACATTGCCTACATTTACACAAGGCACAGACACATTTACTCAGGGTAGTGATAGTTTCACACAAGGTAGTGACACATTTGTTGCTGCTACTGGTGGAACAGCTGTAGATGCAGTAACATCTTTGCCAACTCCAAGTGTTACACAAGGAACAGTAAGTGCAAGTGGAAGCGTTACTGTAACAGTTTCACCTGATGCAATATCATAATAAAGGAGTTTAGGTATAGATGAGTAAGCCAAGCAACTCTATTAAAAAAGTTAAATTGCCTAATAACACAGAGTGCGAAATAGTCCCAGATAAAGTAGGTTCTGGGACTTATGTTGCGTCTTTACCATCTTTAAGTGCCGATGATACTCTTGTAGTTCAAAGTAAGGTTGCAACATCTAACTCTGCAGGTTTAGTTAAACCAGATGGGACAACCACTAGCGTTGATGCGAATGGCGTTCTTTCTGTTATTGGTGGTGGAGGTGGTTCTGTTGATATAGACAACACTTCTATTACAGAAAATTCAAGTAATAAAATACAAGCAGTTGGCGTTATAGACCAAAAAACAGGGAATGCAAATAAACAATGGACAGGAACAAAAGAACAATATAATGCACTTCCAGCTCACGATGCAGACACTATTTATAATATTACAAATGACAATAGAATAAATGGTAGTTTAATATCTTCTGGTTCTCAATCTTCATCTGCTTCAACTCTTACAATTACTAAAACTCTTGCTGATGGTGTTTATGATTTATATATGAATGGGACTACAAGCACTAATCTAGACCTTTATTTGTTACCAAATAATGATACAAGAAATGTAAATGGAAACCATTGGCAAAGTTATGGAAGTACAACTCCAGCAGGGTATTCTGGTTCACTAGCAGGTTGTTATTTAGGTACTGGTGGAACAAGTTATTTTATAATTCACGTAGTAATTGCTATTCAAAATGGAATTGTAACGTTTGAATTTAATAGTGTTGGCAGGTCAACTGATACAACTTATAGAAGAAATGGAATGTATTATGGAGATGGTTATGGAACAATTACATCTCTTGTAATTTCAACAAAAAACAGTGGCAATATAAATTCAGGTTTTACTTACTACCTATATAAAAGGGGATAAGATATGACACAGTGTGATATTAGACATCAAATAGAAATTTTAAAAGATTGGTTCAATTGCAAGTATCGTCTTTACAATGAACAACTTACACGAAGAATTGCTATGGGAATTGAATTTGTAGTAACTGACGAAGAACGCAACAAAACATATTCAACCCTTAATGAACTGTATATTGAAGCGGAAAAAGTGGTTGAAGAAATACATTACTATGAAAATTTGTTAAAAGGAGAATAGTATGTCGATTTACAAAGGAGATACTTTAATCGCTGGAGATGGATTAACCTATACTGAACAATCCCCAGCAAGCGGTAATCCAAGCCCTCTGGCTGATTATTATAACAAGAATGCTATTGATACGCAATTGAGTGCAAAAGCAAACAATACATTAAATAACTTAGGCTCAATCAATCCCACATTAACAACAACGACAGAAACGAATGCGGGTAAGAATGGAACAAAATATAGTGGGGGACATTTTGTAATTGCAAGTTGGAAAGCAAGTGATGAAACAATGTGGTATAGAATTTGGAGTGATGGGTGGAAAGAATGTGGCGTAGTTATAAAGAATGGGGGAGTTGTAAATTTAAACAAAACCATAACTATTCCTTTATCTTTTACAAGTTCAAATTATTTAATTCTGAGAACTAACTCTGCAACTAGTAGCAATACTGTAACCTTTAGAGCAGTGGGAGTTTCTGGGAAGGCTCTAAATTCGTTTGTGGCATCGTTTAGCGATATGCATTACGATTGTTATTTTTATTGTTGTGGGTATTAGGAGGGAGATAATGTCTGATAGAAATGTGATAATTAATGACGGAAACGATAACATATATCCATATACCTTTGATTATAATGTATATAATAGTAATAATCAAAGTTTGGATAATGTCTTAAGTAATAAAGCAAATACTGATTTTAGCAATGCAACATATACTCCAGCCAAAGTGGACTTGCTTAATTTGGCATCAACTTTTACAAAAGGAAGTGTTAGTGGTAGTGGAACAACTTATGTAATAGGTACAAAAGGACATTGGAGATTTGTTATGGTTTATGCCTATGAGACTGCACAAAGGGGAGAACTTCGGCTATACAGAACAGGTACAAGTGGCACAACAGGAGAATTGATTTCAGTCGCAACAGGTGAAGAAGGTTATTGGCAAAAACAACATTTGAGTGTTTCGGGATTAATTCCTCCCGACTATTATGTGTATGTAACTTATACTAAAGTTGAGTCAGTTACTTATGTTGAACAAAAACTTGGAGGTTAATATGTGGTATTTTGTGGAAGATAATGAAATTAAAATGACTGCTTCTCAGGAAACTGATTTGTGTAAAATATACACAGACGAAGAAATTGTTACTACTGTTGATAATAGACTGGTTTTAAAACACGAAACGGGAACAGAAGAATATAAGCAACTTGTAGAGAGTATGCAACGACAAAAATATAATGAAAAACGCATAAGTGAGATACAACAAAGACTAAACGATTTATCACAAGATTTTATACAAGCACAAATTGGGGCACAAATTGATGATTTGGGAAAACGCAAAGAAGAATTTAGAACTTTGCATAATGAATTAAGACAACTTTTAGGAAAAGAACCAAGAAATTATAATAATTAGTTGTATTTTTTAAAAATATTCAATATACTAAACACAGGAGGACAAAGTGGAAGGTTTAAGTGATAAACTAGCAGAAGTTGAAAACCGTATTGAAGAAAAAGAGAAAGTTATTCAGCAAGAGCAACCAAAGATGACAGAAGAACAAGCACTTGCAGTTCTTAAGAAAGCAGAAGACACAGAAGCAATGCTTAAAATCAAGTTGTCTCAAAAGGCAAATGAACTTATTGAACACGATGACGCAGTTGGAGAGAAGTTTACCAACATTGCAAAAGATACTGTCAATAGGCAAATTGAAACTTTTGATACTAAAAACAAGTTGCAAGGCAAGAAGAACTACTACGAATTAAATGAAAAAGATGTCCTTTCTCTTGGTGGCGACAAATCAAGCACAAAAGGTCAACAGTTTTCAATAGTTATGATAAAGCGTTTCTTTTGGATATTGTTTATGGCAACACTTGGAACTTTCTTTATTGCTCCTATGTCTGTTATAATAGAATTGTTTCAAGGCATATCTTTTAAGAATATTGAAAAAGTTGAATATGAAAACAAAGATGGCAAGAAAACAGAGTGGGTTATTAAGAAACACAAACTTGGTAAAGCAGGAACTATTGTTGGCTGGATTGTTGGCTTTGCAGTTTGGGGTTTGGAAGTATATCTGATATGGAGTTTCCCAACAGTTTTCTTAATACTTGCTTCAGTAGTATTTGTTACACTTCTTGTTATCAACTTGTGTTTTGGAATAAGGGCTGAGTTCTTTAAAAAGATATTTAAGAGAAACAAGGAAGAAGAAGTAAATGAAAACACTACTACAATTGAGATTGAACCAGACGAAGATTAACCTGATACCAAAAACAAGCATACAAATTGTAGCAGATGAAGAAGTCCAAAGTCGTTATATACAACTTGACGATGCAGGGGTTGAAAAGTTGTTTATAAAATTTATAAAAAAGGGGGAAAACGATATGCCAGAAGTTAGGTATGAGATTGTCAGTGATGTTGATAACAAAATTGTATACAATGAAGTATATGAAGATGTGGTTGACAGAGTTGAAATTGCCAACTATCGTGCAAAGATTGATGCTTTAAAAATTCAAAAGGCAGGTATTGAAGCAGAGATTGCTGAACTTGAAGCATTAGTTGCTAAAGGTGAACAAATTGTTAAACTTGCTGATGAGAAGAAAGAAGCAGAAGCCAAAGCAGAAGCAGAAGCTGTTGAACCAGCTCTAGCTGAAAACATAGTTGAATAAGAGGAGTTATTATGGAAGAAATTTTAAACTTTATTGCAGAATGGGGACTACCACACTTTCTTATCGGACTTATAATAATTAACACAATCGGCATTTTAAAATTATGTAAAGTTTTCTCTAAAATAAACTCTGGTGCTATTAAAAAATTCTTATATTATGCACTAGATGTAGTATTATCTTTTGGCGTAGTTGCAGTTTATTATGCACTATGGCACATTGAATTTACTGGATATTTAGCATACGCACTTGAACAATTAGGTTTGGTAACAACGATTTATGCTATATATGAAAACTTCCATATTAGAGATGGCTGGAAAAAAGTTCTTAATTGGGTAGGCAGTTGGTTTAAATATAACCCAGATAATGCAGTTACAAAACTTGCAAAGAAAATTGGCTTTGATGAAGCTATAGTAAAATTGCAAGAAGAAAAACAAAAAGAAGAGGCAGAAAAACTTGCCAAAGAACAAGAATTAAATAAACCAAAAGAAGTAGAGGCTCAAAGTGAAAAATAAAGCTTTATACATCTCAATGCTTGTATTAGTATGTGTATTCCTTGCAGCAATGTATGTGATAAAATTATTTTATCCACAAGAATTTGTTTTGGCTGTTGAAAATGAAACAATTCTAAAAATTGGGAATTTTATTGATAGCCACGGTTGGTTATATACTATCTGCTGTATGGTTACGGCGTTCATAACATATTGGCTATACATATGTGCCAGTTCACATAGATGGTTTTTAAAATGGTATGAATGTCTTATTATAGCAATTTCTGCATTAGGCATAAGGCTTATTGGCTTGTATATTGATGCAGATATGCGAACTGTAGTAAGTATGTGTAGTTTCTTCGTATTGCCAGCCATAATGGGTTGCGACTTAAAGACACTTTCAATAGTATATACAGTCCACAGTTTTGCTCAATTTTTTACTTTAAAGATAAGAAACTTGCCACTATTTTTTACAAATGTTCCAAACTTCGTAAATATGATTTTGTTAACTCTAGAATGTTACCTTTGGTTAGTTTTAATGTATATTATTTTTAACTATAAAAAAGGAGAACAAAAATGAACATTCAATTATTTGGAGATGCTTGCCCACCTTGGTATGGAGAGGTTGACAAGATAAAGAAAATAGCAGAGATTGATGTAAAAATTAACGAACTTTTTATCTTGAGAGAAAAATATGTTGAAGACCTTGAAAAATCAATCAAAGACAAAAATAATTAAGAAGGACAAAATAAAGTCCTTCTTTAAAGAACAACTCTGGCAACACATTTTTATGGTTGCCTTTGTTGTTTTGTGTGGTGTGTTATTTGATAAAGTTATAGTAAGTTTATTCTTTTATCCTGCACATTATGTAATAAGAAGTAAATTCGAAAAACAATATCATTGCAAACACAGCAAACGTGGTATTGCTATTTTAATGTGTCTATGGTTATCTTGCACAATATCGTTCTTTGCAATAATAGCAATATTGCCATTAAGGTTAAGCTTGTTGTCAGTTATACCTGTTTGTTATTTTATAGGTTGGCTTGGCTATATAGCACAAGACAGAATTGATTGCCACGTTCGACTTAAAGAGTTAAAGAACAAATCTGTATACGAAATGGATAGAGATGAGCTTTTAGATTATTGCTTTGCTAAGGGCATAAGAAACGACTTAGCAGAATTTGTAATAATGGTTATGATAGACCAAATGCCTTTTAGAGAAATAGCAGAAAGATTATTCGTTTCTGTGGACACCTTAAAGCATTGTTGGTCGCCCAAATGTAAAGAAAAATTAGGTATAACCGAGTGGAAATAAATATACACTAAACCTACACCAAGTTTTATTGAACTTGGTGTTTTTTTATGCTTAAATTCCCGTGTTGATGCGTGGAGGCTTGGCTAATTTCCCTGTTTTAGCCACCTCACGCCTCTAACAAGATAAGGGGGAATAAAAATGTATAACACAGGTTATTTTAACAACAATAGGTATAACTCATATGTTGCACCATATATGCAATATACACAACCAATGGTGCCACAACAACCTATGCAACAGGTTGTTCAGCAACCAGTAGTGCAACAAATGAACTATGAGATACCCATTACCAACATTAGATATTTAAACGAAAAAGAAATGGACGGGTATGTAATCCCTGTCCCAAATACAAAGGAAATGCTAATAGACAGGACAGCAAAGGTCGTATGTATTAAATCTACCGACCAAATTGGCGAGTCTAGGGCAAAATATTATAAGTTTGATGAAATAGTCGGTGGACCTGCTACCACGCAAAATAAGGGCAATTCTGAGCCAAAAATAGATATGTCTGCGTATGTCAAAAAGGAAGACATACAATCTTTAACCAAGCAGATAAGTGACAAATTAGCAAGTTTGGAGGGCAAAATTGATGGAAGAACAGATAAACCAGAGCAAAGTTCTAACTTTAAAATCTCTTGAGAAAGAAATTAAAGTTAAGTTTGCAGAATATGAAAAGAGAATAAAAGCATTAGAAAGAAAGGTTGATTTGTTGATAAAAGTCGTAGGTGGCAAAAATGGCAAATAATCCAATGCAAATGCTAATGCAAATGATGGGCAATGGCAGTAGCCCACAACAAATAATGGAAAATGTGATGCGTAGCAACCCTAACTTTAACGCAATATTAAATCAAGTAAAGAAAAGTGGGTTGTCGCCAGAACAATACGTCAGGCAATACGCAAAGCAAAACAATATAAATATAGACCAGATGATTAACGCAATGAGGAACAGGGGTTTTAAGTTCTAGGTATCAACACAAGCAAATGTCGACTATGTGAGTGATGATATAAAAAATTTTTATAGGAGGAATTTAATATGGCTTATGTTGAAGGTGAAATACCTTTGAACAACAACAACGGTTCAACAATCGCTGTCCCTTATATGCCTTATGGCTATGGGTTTGGTGGAGGCTTCGGTAACAACTCTTTTGGTGGAGATTGGGGCTGGATAATCTTATTGCTTTTGTTAGCAGGAAATGGTTGGGGAAACAACGGTTTTGGTGGAGGCAACAACTTCTTATATGATGTAAACGCTAACACAAATCGTGGCTTTGACAACCTTGCTTTGAATAATGGCATTGACAGTTTACAAACCACTGTAAGCAATGGTTTTGCAAATGCACAAGTTCAAAACTGCAACTCAACAACTGAATTGTTACAAGCAATCAATGGTGTAAATAGCACTTTCCAAAACTGTTGCTGCGAGAACAGGTTAGCAACAGCTGACTTGAAATACACTATTGCGACAGAAGAATGTGCTACTAGAAACAACTCAACACTAAACACAAGAGATATTATTGAAAATCAAACTCGTGGCATTCAGGCAATTCTTGACAAATTATGCGAACAAGAACTTTATGCAGAACGTAGGGAGAATGACAATTTGAGAACGCAGTTAAATATGGCTAACTTACAAGCAAGTCAAACAGCACAAACTGCTCTATTAAGAGAAGGACAAGTGGCAACTATGAATAGTCTTGTAAATGAACTTCGTTCTTGCCCAATCCCTGCACAACCTGTTTATGGCAGTCAACCAATATTCACTTGCCCAAACAACAATGGCTGTGGCTGTGGTTCAATTCAATAAGACCGACTAATTATCGGCACAATATAGGAGATTAAAATATCCTGAATATTTATTTAAAAGGCGTAGGGTATTTTGCTCTATGCCTTATTTTTATGGAGGTTAATATGGCGTGTTTTAATAACAACAATTTAGAAAGCAATGAAGATGATTATCTTATAGGGTTACAAGACCTTGCAACACAGACCGTTCTTGAAAATGGCGTTATTGCACTTGGAGATGTTTATCGTAGATATTGTCGCAAAAACAGATGTGGCACTAAAGTATTTGATAACACAAGCACAGGAGTAACACTTAACTGGAATGGTATCTACAAGGTAACTGCAACACTTATAGGAACAGGAACAGAAGCAGGAGATGTAACAGTTCAATTATTCTCTAACGGGATTGCAGTTCCTGCAGCAATTTCAACTGAAACAATAACAACCCCAGACACAGAGTTTAGGACTTTTGTTATTGACAAATTTATCTTAGTAAACAACGCAGAAGTTTTAGGTTGCAACAGCACACTTGCACAAACTCTAACTTTAGAGAACACAGGTGTAGGTGCAACATTTACTAATGTAACTTTTGATGTTGTAAAGGTGGTGTAATATGCCTAGAAGAAGTAGAGGAAAATTTATGGCTATGAGAATGGACCGAGGGGATATGAGAAACCCTTACGGTAGCAGAGGTGGCTATGTCTCAAGTGATAGAAGAGACGGGAGAGACGGGAGAGACGGTAGAGACAACAGAGATGGCAGAGACAATAGGGATAGTAGGGATAACAGAGACTATGATATGGACTATGCTGATAGATATGGTGATAGAGGATATGATAGTGACTATGATTATGACTACTATGACCAACGAGACTATGCGAGAGATGGTATGGATTATCAATCAGATAGGGAATATGATAGGCATTATGGCTATCCTATGATGTATAGTGACTATGCAAGAGGTCGTGGTAGAGGTCGTGGCAGAGGTCGTGGCAGAGACAATAGGGACTATGACTACTATGATGGGTCTGCACTTGGCGAACAAGAACTAATGGAATGGTCAAAGAAACTCTTAAAGGAAGTTGAAGAAAAAGACAAGGTTTTCTTATCAAAAGAAAATGTTGAGAAGAAAGCACAAGAAATGGGAATTAAATTTGACAAATTTAGTTTTGAAGAGTTCTATGTTACTGTTTTAATGGTTTACACTGACTATCATATGACACTTGGAACTGGAACTATGGAAGTTTATTTAAAACTTGCAAAGGACTGGTTATGTGACGAAGACGCAGAGTTACAATACGGAGAAAAACTTTCTGCATACTATGAGAGTATAGTTGAGGGAGAATAGTGTGTAGATTTATTTACTACAATAGAAACCCAGAAGGTAAAACGTTGCCAGATTGTGTCATACGTGCTATTTCATTAGCAACTACATTACCATATGAAATGGTTGATGAGTTGCTGTGGAAAAGTGCAGAACTCTTAAACTGTGACAGGTTGCACGTTTGCTGTTACACACATCTGCTTGATGATTACTTTGGCTTTGAACAAGTGGAGTGTAGTGGTATGACGCTTGAAGAGTTTGCAGATGAGCACCCGTTTGGTATTTATTTGGCGAGAATGAAAGGGCATTTATCTTGCATAGTAGCAGGGGATTGCTACGATATATGGGATTGTAGAAAAGAACTATTAACTAATGTGTGGAAAGTTTAATGAAAAAGAGAGATGAAAATCAGTTGAAACATCTCTCTTTTTTCTATGTCCGTTAGTGGACCAACTGCAACTGCTATGCTTTAATCTAACACTTAATTTATGGAGCCAATTTTACCAAACAAAATTGAGACTAGAATTACGATACAGTTGCTTATCGTTATTGTTATTATAACGTAAAATTTATAATAGGTCAACTTAAACGCCGTATTTCTTTTTATAATATTCAACCTCACGCATATATGACAAGGTTTCTTCCATACAAGCAACAAGTTTTTGGCTTAATCTTCTTTCGCTTATAACAGTTCTTACTATTTCAAGTTCTCTTGTTAAACTTTTTATTTTGTTTGTCGCAATTCTCAAACTCTCTTGTTGCCTTTTACACTTTGCGACAAGTTCGTCCTTTTGCATTTCTTCAAACGGTTTCTTATCTTTCATCTCTGTTTCCTCAACAATCTCTGTTCTTTTTTAAACTTCCTATAAGCTAGAGTATATTCATAGCTTTTGCCGAAAATGTTATTAACTGCCAAATTGAGCATAGGTTCGTGTTCTTTTATAATTTCAAGCTCTTCTTCAAATTTACTGTTAAACGGACAACCACAACAACCAGTTCTCTTAAAACCATATTCAGTATAACATTTACTATGAACTATGTTGTAAAATTCTTCATACTCTTTTTTATCTTTATCTGTAAACCAAAATATTGGTCTATAAATACTTGTTTTATCTTTCTTTTCAGAAAAACAACCTTTTATTGCTAATTGCCTTGCTCCACCTTCTGCCCTTCTTAACCCAACACATCTTAAATCTATAAGGTTATACTTTTCGTATAAATGAGATGTGCTCTTCTTTGCACCGTAGCAACATTGGTCACTTATAATAAATGTAGGTGGATTTGCAACCATAAACTCTTTTAACATAAAATATTTATTTATATTATACATTTTAGTTCCACCAACTGGTTTTTTGTTGCACCACCAATCAAGAGACGACTTGCACCTAGGATACTTTTTAATAAGTTCTTCATATGTTTTATTCCCATCATTAGCAAAGTCAAAATTGTTGTTTTGTAAAGCTTTTATCCTTTTGCTAACATCTTTATTTAAAAATGGCAATCCATTTTTTTTACAACCAAGTGGCACTGGGGTTTTTGCTCTAACTCTTTCTATTTTAATATTGTATTTGTTTTCAAGAAAATCAAGATGTTCCTTTGTTGCTTTCATCTCTATTCCAGTGTCAAAGAAAACATAGTGTATATTGCACTTAAAATATTTGTCTTTGTTTTGTCTATAAATAAGGTCAAGCATAACATCACTATCTGCTCCACCAGATATACTTATAAGAACATTCGTGCTTTGTCCAAACACTTGCTCACACTTTGACATTGCATCAACAGTTGCTAAATTTGGATATTTTTTTTCCATTATACTTTTCCTTTTAAATATTTCTTCTCTGCATCTTTTCTACATTTAATAGCATCGTCAAGTTCTTTAAATGTTCCCAAGTAGAAAACCTTGCCATCTATTCTTATTGTTGCCCTGTATCTATTTTGCGACTTGTTGAACCAAACGCCAGTGCAACCTGTCTTGTTATTTATGTTCATCATCATCTTTGTCACCGTCTCTTTTTAACAAAACACGACCATTATCAAGCGTTTCAATACTTTCAAATATCTCAGACGATGTTAATGTCCCTCTTCTATTAACATTACAGAAAACACAATACATTTGTCTTGGTGCCATAACAGAGTTACATTTTGGACAAACCCACCCTCTATCATAATATAAATTAGCAAACTCACTTAAACTCATCTTAGTTTCTCCAATTCTTTTATTTTGTTGTCAACATATTCAAATAACTTTTTAGAACTTATAAACCAATAGCCACTTAAACTTTGAGCAAAACTCGGACTTTCATTTTTTTCTATAAAGGCTTTAAGTTCTTTCAAGCACTCTATTGCTTTTTGGTTTTGGTTTGCCTCAAGTTGGTCTATCTTATCTTGCAAGTTTTTTGTTTTTATTTTCATCATAAGGAACTCACCGTGCGTCATTTTACTTACCTTCTTTTATTTCTTTTGAAAGTATTAACCCTGCGACAACTGCTTTACGAAGATTTGTAACCCTGTCATCTGTGTCCATTAAACCAAGTTTAGTTGCACACTCTTCGCAAATGTCAATGTCTGTATGGTAGAATGTGTCGCTTGTAAAGCCTACCATAAAACCTTCTTTGTCGGTTATATTTAGGTCAACCACAAACTCTCTTGGTGTTACTTCTTTGCCACATATATCACAAAAATCTTTCTTCATTATTTTTTACCTCCGTTCTTTGGAACAAGTTTCCTTATATCATTTTTAAGTTTATCTAGGTTTCTGTTTAATGCGTCAACACTCGCTGTTAATACATTTACATACGCCTCAACCTTTAGCAATCTTTCATTAAGGTTTTCAGGTTTTTCTTTTGAGAGTTCTCTTTGCAGACAATCATTACAAAGAAGTTCGCCATTAAAGTTGGCAAGTTTCATTGTAGTATTGTGACATTTTGAACAAGTATAAACCATAATATTCTCCTTTTTTGTTGTATTTTTATTTTTATTATTATAATATATATTTGCATAGAATGAAGTTTGATACTTTTCCCAATTCTATGCTAAGCCCTTAAAACGGGCTTATTTTTTTTTAATTTGGCGTAAATAATAATTCTGCGTCAATTAGTAAGTTTTCAACCGTTTCCCAGTCTTTAGCAATGCAACAATGCCCACCTGCTTTATTTATGCTGTCCATTCTATCAAACTGTGCTTTAGCAGTTTTAGAGTTCTTTGCCCTCTTTGTTTCTATTGCTATAAACTTACCGTTTATTACAAACATTCTATCAGGTGTTCCACGACTGCTAGGCATCATAGGTTTAGGTATCTCGTAGCAGTCAGGAAACATTTGTTTTATTTTCTTAACCATTTTTGCTTCAAATGTTTTTTCAAGTGGGTTAGCTTTGTTTAAATCTTTCATAGATAATTGTTTCATATTTCCTCCTTGTTACATTTGTTACACTTGTTACAGTAATTTAATACCATCGGACGAAATTTTAATTAAAACACTTTTTAATTCATTTCACTAGAACGGTATTAAAATGCTGTAACTTCTGTAACACTGTAACACTAGAACGGAAGAGTTCCGTTATCATCTATCTCAACTAGTTCTGCGTTGAGTTGTTGCAACTTTATTTGGTTATCAACATTATCTTTGTTTTTGTCGTTCATTATAGTTACGCATCTAACCAAGCAACCATTTATTCTAACAGGCATTGTTAAGTTCTTATCGTCCTTACCAATTATATAACCTTTATCTATTAACATTCTTGCAACCTTTCTATAAGAACTATTTATTTGGTCGCAATAATCTCTAAACACATTATTTGACATATATGTTTGAGTTGTTGTTATCTTACCCCAAGTATCTGTCCTTTCTTCAACTGGGTTATGCACAATATTGCTATTGTCTGTGTATAAGAAATGGTGTTTATTCTGTGCTACAAAAGACAACAAATCTTGATACATATTTTCTATATTGTTAAGTTCATCTTCTTTTACAAGAGATGGCATTAACTCATTTATAAACTCAAAGCCAATATTCTCTACATTAGCAAAATTCTCGTCAAAGATAAAGTGTTTCATTAAGCAGTAGCCAAGAGTTATCATTGTTGCAGACATTGCTTGTTTCTCTGTTACTTTTTCTTGTAACATTTTGTTGTAAAACTTATCATACAACTCGTTAAGTGGTTTAATAGAATTTTTGATAAGAAATTCTTTTAATTTGGCTATATAATCTTTACCTGCAAAGCCATAATTTTGATGGCTTACTTTTGCAACATTAGGTGCATTATTAAATATATTTCCACAGCAATACATATCAAGCACCCTATTCTTTGCACCAGCACCACTCTTTTCATTTGTTATAGGTTCTTCCCCAGTTGTTATAAAAGTCATAGCCCAACTAGGAACTCTTTCTATGCTACCGTCCTTACGACCTCTATTCTTGCCTTTGCCTTGACCCAACTTATAAAGTATTTCGTCATAAGAGTTGCCACCAAAAGATTTCTTTAAGGTTTGTAACTCATCTAAGCATAGTGGCAAGTTGCAGAAGAACCCTGCTAACCTTTCAAGACCTACTGCTGTGCTGTTTAAGTTTTGGACAAGTTTCATAGGATTTCCCCACACACTTTGTGCTAAGTGCAGAGACACAGATTTACCTGTGCCACTGCTACCCCACATATGCGTAAAGAAACATAACCCGTCCATTATGCTTACAAGTGGACTTGCAAAACTTGATGCAAGTGCTACTCTAGCCTCTAAACTTTGTTCTCCTAAAACCATTCTTTTCCATTCGTCATAACTACCTTTGCACTCTACTGCGTTGTATAACTCGCCATAGATTGTTTCCCCGTCAAAACTTATGTCGTCAGTATATGGAATAAAACCATATTCATTTATCCAACCAAGACGGCTTATAGACTCGCTATGTGGTATCTTATCAACATTTAATCTCTCAAGGTCATTAAGGTATTTAACCAAGAATGGTGCAGAGTGATTTGTTACTGATAAACCATAGTCAGCCAAGCAGGTTATGTTTGCTGTGCTTGATATGGTTGATTTGTTTACAGTTATTGTTTTTAATCTAGAGAACTCATTTTCTCTAAACGCAAGTTGAACTCTGTAAGTATTCAACTCTGTATTACAAAATATATTAGAAATGACAACCATTTGCCAAGATGCCTGTTCTTCTAACATAGTGTCGCCTTTCTCTGTGTATCTTCTAACGCCTAAATTATCAACCACCCACTCACCAGTATTTAATTCAAGCCCAAGTTCTTTTACTGACACAGTGAAGTTTTGCTCATCTATTCTTCTGTTAGGAGAAGCAAGTTTGCTTCTTACAACTTTTAATAGTTTTTGGAAATTTCTTGTTTGTCCTATTGACTTGGCTTTTTGTTCAAGCGTCATTATAACTTTTTGTCTTAGAAACTCATTTTTAATTTTAAACACCTTAGACAAAGCATCTTCATCAAACACTTCTTGAGCAGATAACACCTCAAGTTCGGTTGCGATTTCTTGCTCGTCATCATTGCCATTTCTTATTATTGTAAAAGTTTCCTTTTCATCGCCCATTGTTTGGCACTCCTTTTAATTAGAAAGGAAGGGTTCCATCGTCCTTAACTTCAGTCATTTCGCTACCTTCGTATTCATCTTCTATTGACATAGAACTCAACATAGTTATAATTTGTTTCTTTGTTTCCATAATTTGACCAAGCAACGCATTATCAACTCTGCCTACACTTTCAAACTTAGCACAATTATATTTTTGTTTAGCACTATTTTCCTTTATGTCAATGGTTATTCTAACTATTGTCCCAAGTTGTGTCTTTTTAGAACTCAATATTGTTCTTGCAAAGTCGTCATATGCTTTGATGCCCGATGGTGGAATAGTAAATTGTAGTGGCATTGAATGTTCTTTTGTCAACAAGTATAAGTTTCTGCTTTCTTTGCATTCAGGTCTAACAATTTGTCCGTCTTTTGTTCTTTTGAATTTGCAAAGTTGACAAGTCAAACAATTCTTTCCGTCTAAACTTGTTTTGCCATTTCTGCTTGAACATTCAGGTATTGTTTCTCCTTCTTTCCATTTTGCTCTACTTGCTAAAGCACAGATAATTACGCCTTCTAATTCTTTAACAGAACGACTTTCGTCTGGGTTATTGGCATCTGGAACTTCAAGTTTTCCATTACCACTTGCACCTAATTTAATTTTAGGTAGTTTTAATTGAACGCCACCTAATTCTGCAACCTCGTCCATTATAAGTTCTTGTTCTACAGACAAACTTCCTTCTGTAGGTTTTGTGAGTGCTGGGTATTCACATTTTACAACAGCTAATTCATTTTTAGTTTCTTCCATAATCTTTACTCCTTATTATCTTTTAACATAGTTTTCTTTACTTCTTCTTCAACTTTTAATCTTTCTTGTTCTTTCTTAAAGTTGTTTTGAACATTAGTCAAAAAGTCGTTTAAGAACTTACCACCTTTCTTTTTCAACTCTTTTATTGACTCAAGAGTTGTGTCTCCGTTGAAACTTGCTTGAATGTTTCTGCCACGAATAAGAAATGTGATGGCTGCTGTTCCGTTTTCATCAAACAGCACTTTTTCATCTTTGTTTGTTATTTTTACATTTATCATAGTATTACCTTTTTGTTATGCTGATTTTTTTGTATTTATAAATTTTGATTAGGTCTGCCAATTCGTCAGGTAGTGCCTTTTCACCATTTTCAGTTATTTCTTTTATAAAAGAGTTTAGTGTTTTGTCATTTATTGTCTCTCTTATAATTCCGTCATAACCTAATTTTCTAAAGGCATCAAAAACTGCAGGTTGGTTTTCCTTCAAATAACTTGCAGAGCAATCATCAACAATAGAAAACCTTTTGTTTATGTCAACTACTGCAAATTCAGGCAAATCTTCTTCTTGCATAGCCTGTATCAATTCTTGTCTCTTGAGTTCCCTATTGCTTTTAGCCAAATCTAATTGAGCGTTTAGGTTTTTAACTTCTTGGTCCAAGTCGTAATACTGCTTACCAAGTTCTGCTAAGCCCATACTTTTCCCTCCTTTTAAAATATTTTCTGTATTTGCAATTTGCCATTAGACAAACTATACAGCGTTTTAAGTTTCTCCAAGTCAGCCAACTGATAGAGTGTTATGTTGAAGTCAATTATATCATAGTTCTTTTTCAACACCAAAAATTCTGTGCACAAATTTTCAAATTCTTCATCTTCTGTCATATTGAACAAAAATTTATCTCCATCATACAGAGATGGTTTAATCTCTTCCATCTTGTCCCATATTCTATCTTGCCTATCTCTCAACTCATCTATGCAACTCTCTCTATATTTGGTTAATATTTCTATTGTTCTCTTCTCATTGTCACGCTTTTTCTTTTCTTCAAGCATTCTTATTTTATCTTGTTTTGTTAAGTGAGTGTGTGTTGGAATATTCAAACCAAAGTCAAAATTCAATTTATCACACGCTTGTCTAAAATCTAAATTAAACATTTTCATAACAAAACCAAATATGTTCCCGTGTTCGTGGCAACCAAAACAGTAATAACCATCTTGAGATATTTTCATACTTGGTGTTTTCTCTATGTGAAACGGACAGCAGATAAACCCACCACGATTAGGCATTTGAGCGTATCTTGTCACGACATCTCTCATAGTTAATCTACTTTTAATTTCTTCAAAATAAGACATCTTAATACCCCAGTTCTGCTAAAAGAGTAAATATTAGTTTCTTTGCAGACAAGTTGTGATATTTTTCATTTGGACAATTTCTAGATAGTGTGCGAAGTGCTGCAGTGCATTGCCCAGTTGTCTCAAGCTCTAACTTATCTTTTACTTCTTTAAGTAGGGTGGCGTGGAGATTTGCTCTGCACTCTAACCTATTGTTAGACGCAACATAGATACTTGTCCTTAATATGTCAAAGCCGATTAGGTGTGGTTTAAAGCCACACTCTATCAAATATTTCTCAATGTTTTTTTCTTTTTGCGTCAATGTCTTCTTCATTTTGTTCCAATACACCTTCCTTTTCTAAAAAATTCTTTACTGTGTTTATAACCATATCTACATACATTCTCATTGCACCATTAAAACCACTTTCTTTTGAACGCATTAAGCTTTCCATCTTTTTAAACACTAAACGATACTTTTCATTTTCCTTTGTAAGTTCTTGATTTGCTTTTAAAAGTTCTCCATTCTCTACCTCTAAGGGTGATAAAAACCTTTCTATTTCATCAATACTCATATTATTCTCCTTTAATTTTGAAATAATTTTGTCTAACATATTTTTCAAATAAATCAAAGTTAATTATTACTTGGTCATAAACATCTATTCTAGCAAATTCAGACCCTTCGTTGTCGTGACCACGAACATCTATTTCGTATTCATATTTTGACCAAAAAGCATTAAGCAATGCTTTTCTCAACTCTTCTTTTGAATAACATTTTTTCTTTTTTATTTGTGCTAAACTTTCACTAAACCTAATACTGTTAAAAACATTAAATACTTTTATTTCGTTTGTGCAAAAATCAAAAACAAACACATTGTATTCCATATTATTCTCCTTTCCTATAACTATCTATAATAGTTTCTGCAAGTTTCTCTTTCTCATTTAAAGCCCTGTTTATTCTGTCGTCTATTGTCCCTTTAGTAACCAAATGATAGTATGTGCACTTGTTTGTTTGCCCTTTCCTGTGCATACGACTTCTTGCTTGGTCGTATGAGCCATACTTGTAACCAGTTGAATAAAATATTGTATATTTGGCGTTTGTCAATGTTATGCTTATTCCTGCACTTTCTATTTGTCCTATAAAAACCATAGCGTCACCATTGACGAAACTGTCATATGATTTATCTTTTTCTTTTTCACTTGTTCCACCATAATAAGTAACTGCTTTGATTTTCTCTTTGTCGCACAACTCTTTAATTTTTTGTATCTCTGCTTGGAACTCTGCAAAAACAATAACCTTATCACAGTTATCAACGATATCTTTTATTAACTCTATACAAGCATCTGCCTTTGAACTGTCAAAGTCAACCGTAGTTCTTTCGCCCAACTCATTGTAGTCATAACAAAAACCACCAGTTAATTGCCTTAGTTTAAGCGTCTGCGTCAAAGCGTTCTCAGTTGTAACCATTGTGTGTTCATTAAGCCAAACAACAAACTCTTTCTCAAACTCTTTATATAACTTATAGTTCTTGTCTTCCATTTCAATAGGTATATATACATCTGTAAATGGTGGCAAGTCCAAACACTCTTCTTTTGTTACCCTATAAGATATTGTGCCTAACCTATATTTTAGTTCTGCAAATGTTGCAGGGTTTGGTCTCAAATACTCATTAAATATTCCAGTTATAATATACTTGTTTTTATAAGCAACAAAACTATCGCCAAGCACACTGCTGTCCAAGAATTTATATTGACTGAAAAAGTCCAAAATATTGTTTGTTAAAGGCGTCCCAGTTAAACACATTTTGTATTTGGCAAGATTACCCAGCCTTAGTATAGATTTTGTTTGTTGGGCACTTGGTGACTTTATACGGTGGCTTTCATCACAAATAATCATATCAGGTTTCCACTTTGCTAAAATCTTTTCAAATGTAAAAACATACTCATAGTTTATAACAACAATAGACTTACCAAACTTTTCTTCTTCTTCCATTTGATATTGCATTAAAGCAAGTCTCTTTTTTGCAGTCCCCCTTAGTGGGCAAAGTAGATAGCCGTAGTTTGCAAATTTTTCATATTCTCTTTCCCAAACACCTAGAGATATTTTAGGGCAAACAACCAAAACCCTCTTAACGTCTTTCAAAGCACCAACGACAGCCATAGCAGACATTGTTTTACCAGTCCCCATTTCCATATCAAGCATAACGCCACTGTGACCATTATTATATAGTGTCATAGAAATGTTGCCAGCAATTTGTTGGTGTCGCATAAGTGTTGCGTTTCTTATGTTATTGCTAAAATTATAGTCTAACTTTGCGTCTTGGTTTTCTTTAAATTCTTTGAGTTTGTTCTGTATCTCATTTTGAGAGTTCATAAAGACATTTACGTTTGTTGAAATTTTTGGGTGATATATATCTTTAATTTTTAATATAGTTCCAACACTTGCAGGTATTAACCACGCCTTTTCACTCCTATCAAACGATGCCCCAAACTTATCCTTAAGTTCTTCTTTCTGTAAAAAACAGTCGTATAAGGCAATTTGGTTTTTGTATATATCCATAAACATCACTTATCACCTCCTCTTATTTTAGGTTTAAGCCGTTTTAGTATTTTACAAGCCCTAGATTGTCTATCTGCAACTCTAAGTTTCGCAACTCTTTTTTTCTTATGAGTTTCAGTTTCGTGAAGTTTGTTTTTTAAATTATTTGTTTGGTGTTCAATGTTAAACATTTTGCAGTATTCGTATATGTCAATTTTGTGAAGCCTGCCCAAATGTATTTGTAAAGACCTAAAAGACATACCACAAATTCTACAAATTTTAAGTCCTTTATAGTCATAAATTTTTGTTCTTTTCATTGTTGATGTATCCGTGACAGTTGAACCAATTAAACTTTTTCTTTTTCTACAGCCTTCACAAATGCTATTTGGAACATTGGTTCTTCTGCCACATAACACACATCTAAACAGACTGCTCTTGTTTGAGTTGTTTTTCCCTATCTCTTTCAATTAAAATAATAAGGTTAGCCACCTCTGTTGGAGATGGTCTATACCCAACCTCAACATCAATATCAAAGTAGTTGAACAAAAATTTAAACTTTGACCTTTTATACCCGTGATACAGTGCTCTTCTAACATAAGTTTTTAACGTTTTGTCTTTCATATTAAAATGCTTTGCTGTTTCTTCATAGGCATATTTAGTAAACATTTTCTTTTTTTTGTATTTTGTTTCTCTTAACAAATAATAAGTTTTAAAAAACTCAAGTGCATAATCAAAGTATGCGTTGTCGGGCGTTATACATAACCCTACCAAGACGCCTTCTATTGATGGTGCTTTTTTTTGCATTAGTTTTCTTCCTTTATATAATAAGTTGGTAATATTGAGTAAGTTTTAAAGTCACTTGTATCAATTAAGGCAACTTTTCTCATATCGTGCAAGTAACAATACATTGTGTGGTCACTTATGTTAAGAATTTTAGCCATCTCGTTTCTTGTTTTCTTTCTAGCAATTAACTCAAGAATAAACAATATAAACTTCTTTGTAAATCTCTTTGTGCTTGTGTCTGCAATTAAGTCTAAATATTTTTGTATTTCAGGAACAACAATAGAAATCTTTGTTGCTTTTACTACTTTTTTATTAACTCTACCACGAGATGCTATTGCTTTGTCCATTTCAGTATCGCCCATATTAGATGTAGTTGCTAATACTCCCTCTGTCTTGTTATAACCTAATACATTTTTCATTTCTTCAAGACACGCACTGCAGAAATTTAATTGTGGTTTTCCATTGTAAGCAGGGTTAAGAACTAACTTGCCACAGTTTTTGCACTTATACAAAAACCCAGTGTATAGGCAACCATATTTCTCATCAAAATTTACATATGTTTTAAACTCCCCACTTTTTTCGTCAAATCTGACCTCTACAAATGCTCCTTTCATCAATTTTACTTTTTTAATCATAATACTTTTCC
>JAZSQT010000115.1:0-13921 GCA_045538075.1 Mucispirillaceae bacterium | reverse complement strand
ATTTTCAGAAGAATAATTATTTATAATTTCTTTAAAATCATTTATATTTTTATGATTTTCTGCTATATAAATAAAACCTAATAGAATATTGTTATATGGATTATTTTCTAAATTTTCTTTTAAAATTGATATTGCTTTTTTTATGTTTTTTTCTACTCCAAAACCTCTATAAATCATATAGGCATAATAAGCTGTAGCTAAATCATGGTTATTTTTACTGGCTTTTTCAAAAAATTTAAAAGCATTATCAATATCTATTTTAGGTAATGTATTATATGGATTTCCATAATAAATTGAGGCAACAAAATATTCTGCATTTGGTAATCCATTATAAGCTAAATCTAATATATTATTAAATGCTTTTTCCTTTTCTTTTGTGTTGTTACTTTCGCAAAAAAGTTTTTTATTTTCATTAAAAATTGTATTATTATCTGCTAAAGCAGTAAAAACTAATAAATTAAATAATATAATAATGAGACATATTTTTTTCATAATTTCTCCTAATATTTTCATTTATATACTTCACTATTTGCTTTTATACTTATAGCCTTATTACGACAATTATCTCTACAAATAAAACATCTTGTGCATGTAGAATTATTAATTAAAAAATTGCCACATTGATATATCATAATTGATAATATTGCTTGCATATGTATTTTTATCTAATATTTGAAATAAGCCTAATGTTGTTAGATTAGTTAAACTAAATTTAATGAAACTTCTAAGAGTTAAGTTATCTTTTTGTGTCATTAAAATCACCATATTATTTATTGTAATAATATTGATAATCAATGTCAATTAATAAAAAAATTCTATAAGTTATAAATTAAAATAATTACTGCGACATTGAGAGAAGAAAGAAGGTGGTTATTCTTTATTCTGAAATATGGGAATATTTAGTTTTGTAAAATAAGTCTATAACTATTGATAACGGTGCAGAATTTCTTAATTTTTCAAATATGTAAAAACCTATTTATGAAAAAAAAGAATTAATATATACTACTCTAACCCTTATTGCTTTTCTGAAAGAGGTAGTAACGAAAATAGTAACAAGCTAATTAGAAAATTATCCCTAAAAAAACCGATATTGGAAAACTCTTTAATAAAACTACCATAAAGAAATTTTGATTAATAATTATCCAAGAAAATTATTTAGCTATAAATCTGCAAACGATATATTCCTTATACAGTGTAAAAAAAATTACATCTTACGCAATAATTTTTAGATTTTACCATAATAAAATGTTAATATAAAAACAGAATATCTAATAAATTTAGTAAAATAATAAAAATTATAAATAATTAGATAAATAAAAATGTAGATTTTTTGATAAGTTGCAATGATAAATAGTAAAAAAAATCAAAAATAGAATTGATAAGAAAGGCGATAATCTATTTTTTCTACACCATTTGAGTGGTAGGCTTCAAATTCTGCTTTTAATGAATTATTTTTTGTTATCGGGAAAATATAGGCAATATTTGCACCGTATTCAGCAGTTAATCTACTAATTACATAATTTCTATAATACGCTTCGCCTATAATTTTGCCATACTTATAGCTATAAGACGCTCCAAAAGAGCCTCCAAGTCCAACTCCTGCATAACTTGAGTAACCAGAAGATATTGACAAATCTACGTCTGCCATTAGCCATACAGAAACGGCATTAAAAAATTCTAAAGTTGCTCCAACTCCACCTTGAATATAGGGAACGTATTTTTCGCCATTATTTTCAAAATATTTTTGCTTACCACCTATTTTTATTTTCCATGATAAAGGCATAAATAATTTGCTCATAGGTGGATAAGTGGCTAAAGACATTAAAGTTGAATCTTGCACTTTAAAAGTGCCTTTAGCAGTATTATATCTAATAGTAATATCTAATACTGTTGCTTCTGAATTTGGTATATAACCGTTATCTATATCGTATAACTCATGAAAAAGAAGTCTATAACCTAACTCTGTATAAAAATCATTATTTTCCATTCCTGCAGTAGCTCTTAAACGTGAAATATTATGACTTTCATCTGGTGGATAAGGTTTTTGAATTTCGTAATCTGGTCTTAATCTATATTTAGAGCGAGCAGTAAGTAGTTCAATAGTTTTTGCTCTATAAAAATGGACATACTCTTCAGTTGCATCTTCTTTTGAAATACTATCGTATCTTAAAACTTCTGTCGCTAAGTCAAGCATACCTACTTTAATTCTATCAGAATAATCACTTTCTGTAATTACAGTAATTTCTTCCTTACCTTTGCCTACATCTATTGCTTTTGATATTGTTTTGCGAGGTAATGTATCTGCAATTGATTCCATCGTTTTATTGTGAGATGGTCTATAGTTAATTTTAGTAACAAGATTATTCTTAATTATTCTTTTTACTGTTTTTTGTGGAACTTCACCAAAAGTGCTAACAGTTAAGTTTAGTGATGGTCTTGCTGCTTCAATTAAAAAAAGCAAGTTATAGGAACAATTTTCATCAATGAACCAGTAATCAGAATAAACGTCAGCAAGCTCCCATAAATGTAGAAATAGCCTATAAGTTTCATCTTGAGTTAGATTTAAGTCGTATTCCCAAATATCTCGTTTTTCAATACCAACGTATTCAAAGATAGTTGTGTAATATTTTTTTACAGAATATTGTCCAGGATAAGCACCAAAAAGCCCTTTGACAGAATAAATTACTGGGTTTTCATCATCTGGCATTAAGGCATTAAATGTTACTCCATGCCCTAAAAGAGGGTTGTTAGTGCGATTATTTATCCTAAGTAATGTATGACCAAACATTGATACTGGACGACTAATATAAAGAAATGGAAAAATTAAAGTAACAGATGTAGGATCAATTTCTGCTTTTAATTTTTCAAATTCGTTGCAATTTAAAACTGGAAATTTACTTTCATCTATGTTTAAACGTTCTGTAAGCCACAATCTCCTTGCAGGAAATTTACAGTAAGGGTGTTTATTCTCGTCATCGTAACCATCAGTTTTAAATAAACCTCTTATAGTTGCTTCTAATTCTTTTGCTGGCTCCTTTTTGCCGTCAGGAGATAAGAAAAATTTAGGGTCATCAACTAAACTACGTTTTTTTATAAATAAATTACCTTTATAATGAAGTAAAACTTCCCACATTCTTTCATTATAAATTTCTTCTTCTAATGCTTTTGCAACAAGACTATCAACGTAATCGCTACTAAAAGATAAATTATAAGATAATAATAGAAAAAAAAACGAAAAAAGAATTTTTATAAAAAACATATAGAAACAAAGAAAAAGAAGCCTTAATAAAAGGCTTCTTTATAAATTTAATTAGCTATTTACTTCAATAATTTTCATTAACACTTCATCAGATTGAACATCTGCACTGTGGAAAATTGTAGAAAAATTATTTTGGATATTTGCACCAAAAGTTGCAACATCTGTAACTTCAAGTAAAGCAGCAAGAGAAGTTAAAGTTTCGCCTTCACCCATTGCAGCATCTTTTGCTAAATTGTCAATGTTTGCAGTAACAAATTCGTATGCTTTTTCGTATTTAACTGCGTCATTAATGCTACCACGACAACCTACTGTTCCAGTAGTGATAGAAAGTGTGTTAGATAAAGCACCATTAGTCCATGATGCAGTCATCTGTAAAAGCCAGCCACCGTTAGCTTGACCAGCACTTTCAAAAATAAGAGTTCCAACGCCACAACCAACGTTGTCTCTTAATTTACCTGCAAAACTATCAGTTGCAACTGATAAAAAAGTAATGCAAATTACGGCAATAAATAATTTTTTCATTTTTTTACCTCCAATACTTTAGACACGTATTTAACAGATATTTAAATTAAAAGTCAAGGGAAAAATAAAAAAATTTCATAAAATAAACATTTGTTTTTATATTTATATTTTGTTTAAATAAATATCCAATGGAAAGAGTTGTAAAATATATGTAATATACCTATATTTTATGAAATTTATAATTGGCTATTGATTTTTTATTAAATGGTGCTACATTTTTATAATTAGACATTAGGAATATTTATTTATGAAAGAGAAAGAAGTATTATCAATAAAAGGTATGAGTTGTGCTGCTTGCGTTGCAAGAATTGAAAAGGTAGCAGGTAAAATTGACGGTGTAGATAAAGTTAATGTCAACCTTGCTACAGAATGTGCAACAGTTGAATTAGATAATGATAAAACCGATATAAAAGAAGTAATTAATGCCATAGAAAAAGCCGGTTTTAAAGCGTATAAAGAAAAAAGTAATAATTCTACTAATAACGATAAAGACGAAAATATTTTTACTGCACCTTTTGTTGTATCTTTAATATTAACTATAATTATTTTAGTGCTATCAATGGGTGCTATGATACCATCATTAGATTTTATTAAAAATTGGCAATATAATCATTCAGTTCAATTTATTTTGTCAACTATTGTTCTTTTTTGGTGTGGTAGCCGTTTTTATGTGCCAGCATTTAAAAATTTAATCCACCCTGATATGAATACGTTAGTTACTTTAGGCACTTTTACATCGTGGATTTATTCTGCTTATCTTATGACGGTAGGTCATACTGGACACTTATATTTTGAAGCAACGGCAGTTATAATTACTTTTGTTATGCTTGGTAAAAATCTTGAAAAAAGAGCAAAAAAGAATGTGGCAAAGTCTATTAATGCCCTATTTGATTTGTCTCCAAAGACTGCTATTATATTAAAAGATGAAAAAGAAGTTACTGTTAATATAGAAGATATTAATATTGGTGATATATCAATACTAAAAGCCGGTAGCATTGTTGCTGCTGATGGAAAAGTTGTTAGTGGCGATTGTTTAATTGATGAATCAATGCTTACAGGAGAATCTAAACCAGTTAAGAAAGTTAAAGGCAGTCAATTATTTACTGGGACTATAGTATTAAATGGCTTTGTAGAATATGAAGTTGAAAAAACTGGAGAAGAAACAGTTTTATCAGATATTATAAAGACTGTTAAAGAAGCTACAGAAAGTAAAGCAAATATTCAAAGGCTTGCTGATAAAGTTGCTTCTGTATTCGTTCCTATAGTGTTATTAGTTGCTATTATATCTTTTGCAGTATGGCTTTATTATTCTGGCAGTTTTATAGAAAGTATTATTCCATTCGTATCAGTTCTCGTTATTGCTTGTCCTTGTGCTTTAGGGCTTGCTACACCAACAGCAATAATATCTGCCGTTGCAAGAGGAGCAAAAGAGGGAGTTTTAATTAAAAATGGCGAAGTATTGGAGCGTGCATCAAAAATAGATATTTGCTTGTTTGATAAAACTGGCACTCTTACTTACGGCAATTTTAATGTTACAGATATAGTTATATTAGGTGATATAAGTAAACATACTCTTATAGAGTATGCAGCATCTTTAGAAAAATATTCAGAGCATTTTATTGCTAAAGGAATAGTATCTTACGGTCAAAGATTAGAAACAAAATTTCATACAGTAGAAAATTTTGAAAATATCAATGGTTATGGAATAAAAGGGGTAATAAACGGCAAAAAAATTATTATTGGTAGTAGAGCCTTTATGTCAAAAGAAAATGTATCTATCAATAAAAATATTGCTATTACAAAAAATTACACTCAAGTTTTTATAGCTATTGACGGCATTGCTTATGCAGTAATCTTATTAGGCGATACAGTAAGAAAAGATGCACAAGAAGTTATTACTAATCTTAAAAAAATGAATATTAAACCAGTAATTTTATCTGGAGATAATATAGATGCAGTTAAAGATACTGCAAAACTATTAGGTATATCAGAATATTATTACAATATTACTCCTACAGGCAAATTGGAGATATTAAAAGAGTATCAAAATAAAGGCTTAAAAGTTGCTATGGTAGGCGATGGGATAAATGACGCAGCAGCTCTTTCTGCTTCAGATTTAGGGGTTAGCTTGTATGGTGCAACTGACGTTGCAGTAACTTCAAGTGATATGACTATTACAGGTAATCATATATCAAAGTTATATACGGCAATTAATTTAGCAAGAAAATCATCAAGTATTATTAAACAAAATCTTTTTTGGGCATTTTTTTATAATATAGCAGCAATACCTCTTGCAGCAGGAGTATTATATCCCATGTATAAAATAATGCTTGACCCAGCTATAGCAGGAATTGCAATGGCATTTTCTTCTGTAAGTGTTGTTTCAAATTCGTTAAGATTGAAAAAGATAAAATTGTAGTAATTTATAAACTTTTTCTATTACGTTGTTTCTTATAATATGAAATTTTATCTTAAAAAATATTTGTTTTGCAATAATGATAAATTAGTCTCTCACGAGGAAAAAGGTGCGTATCAGTCAAGCAGTTATTTTTTTCTTAATTTTATTACGAAGAGTAAAACGACGAACTAATCTATAAATTTAATTATCAATAAATTTGCTTGATAAATTCTTATATTTAATATACTTTAGTGAACTTTTAATATACTAATAATACAATTAAGAATAGGGTTACAAAAAAATTATGAAAAACTACTCAGTTAATGAAAATTTAAGAAACATTGCTATTATTGCTCACGTTGACCACGGCAAAACTACGTTAGTTGACGCTATGTTTAAGCAAAGTGGTATATATAGAGAAAACCAAGAAGCAGAAGTTCGTGTTATGGATAATATGGATATAGAACGTGAAAGAGGCATTACAATTGCTGCAAAAAACTGTGCAGTTAATTATAATAATGTTAAGATAAATATTATAGACACTCCAGGACACGCTGATTTTGGTGGTGAAGTTGAGAGGGCTTTATCAATGGTTGATGGAGCTATATTACTTGTTGATGCGTCAGAAGGCCCTTTACCTCAAACGAGATTTGTTCTAAAAAAAGCTCTTGAAAGAGGGTTGAGAGTAATAGTTGTAATTAATAAAATAGATAGAAAAGATGCAAGAGTTGATGAAGTATATGATGAAGTGTTAGATTTGTTTATTGATTTAGATGCCAGTGAAGACCAGTTAGAATTTCCATTATTATATGCTATAGGTCGTGATGGCGTTGCTTCATTATCCTTAGAAGAAAAAGCAACAGATTTGAAACCTCTTTTTGATATGATTTTAAAAGAAATCCCAGCACCAAAATACGATAGCACTGCTTCTTTTAAAATGCTTGTGTCTGATATTGGATATTCTGATTATTTAGGTAGGCTTGCTATAGGAAAAATTACGAGTGGTGTAGCAAAAATTAATGAAAGTTTAGTCTATATTAACGAACAGAACGAAGTAAAAGCAGCAAAAGTTACAAAAATCCAATGTTACGATGGTTTAACGTTAAAAGATAATCCTACACCAGTATCTGGCGATATTATACTACTTGCAGGTATTGAAGACATTACTATAGGCGATACAATTTCTGCAAAAGATGATGCTACACCGTTGCCACGATTGATTATTGATGAACCTACTGTAGCTATGAAATTTACTATAAATAAATCTCCAATGGCTGGAAAAGAGGGCAAATTAGTCCAGTCTGGAAAAATTAGAGAAAGGCTTGCAAAAGAAGTTTTAAGAAATGTTGCAATAAAAGTATCTGAAGCAGAAGAAAAAGAAAGTTTTATAGTAAAAGGTCGTGGAGAATTACAGCTTGCAATATTGATTGAAGAAATGAGGCGAGAAGGTTTTGAATTGAATGTTGGTCGCCCTCAAGTTATATTCAAAATGAAAGACGGTAAAAAAACTGAACCTATAGAAAATGTATATATAGATTGTGAAGAAACGTATCTTGGCATAGTTACAGAAAAATTATCTATTAGAAAAGGGCGAATGGTAAACCTTGTTAATAAAGGAACAGGTAGAGTTAGGGCAGAATTTTCTGTGCCTGCAAGAGGCTTAATTGGTTATCGTGATGATTTTTTAAGTGATACTAAAGGAACTGGAATAATGAACACTCTTTTTGCAGGATACGAAGAATATCGTGGTGATTTTCCAGCTCGTCATACTGGCTCATTAGTGTCTGATAGGGCTGGAGTAGGTGTTGCTTACGGTTTATTTCACCTTGAGCCAAGAGGTAATCTATTTATTAAAGCAGGCGATCCAGTATATGAAGGAATGGTTATTGGTGAATATAATAAAGAAAACGATTTAAATGTAAATCCGTGTAAAGAAAAGAAACTTACTAATATGCGTGCATCTGGAAAAGATGAAGCATTAACGTTGAGACCAATATTGCCAATGACTTTAGAAAGGGCAATTCATTTTATTAGTGATGATGAAATGGTTGAAGTAACGCCAAAATCTATCAGAATTAGAAAAAATATTCTTTCTGCTCAAGAAAGGCACTCTTTAAGGGGTAAATCTTTACAAACAGTAGAAAAAGAATAATATTAATAAAAGAGTGAAAGAGCCTTGATTTTTCAGAATAATTAAGGCAATATAAATTCTATTATATGAAAAGAGGTTAAGCAATGTTTGGACTTAGTATGACAGAGATTATATTAATTGCTATTATTGCATTAGTAGTTGTTGGACCAAAAAAATTACCAGACATTGCAAAATCTATTGGCAAAGGTTATGGAGAATTTAAAAGAACTTTTAATGATTTAAAAGAAAGTGTCAATATAGACACAGATACTTCATCTCCTACTAAAAGTAGTAGCAACAATAATCGTCACGATGAATTAAAAAAAGAATTAGCAGAAAGTTATAAAAGCCAGTGGGAACAAAAATTGCCTACAGATGTAGCAAAAAATGATAGTGATAAACCTGCTTCAAGTGATGAGGTAGATAAACGTGGCTGATACTAAAACTAACAAAGATAAAGAAACTGTTGAAACAGTATATCCATTAACTCAACATTTAGAAGAATTAAGAAAAAGAATAGTATATATTTTTATATGTTTATTAATTGTTTTTATCGGAGTTTATTCTCAAGGTAAAGAATTAATGAACATCTTAATGCAACCAGTATTAAAATTTATGCCAGAAAATTCTACAATGGCATTTCTTAAATTAACAGAGGGTTTTTTTACTGAATTAAAATTATCTTTTCTTGCTGCTGTTGCTATATCTATGCCATTTTTATTGTATCAGATATGGAAGTTTGTTGCACCAGGCTTATATGCTCATGAACGTAAATACGTTTTTGGTTTCGTTATTTCTGCTTCTATTTTATTTTTTGTTGGTGCTTGTTTTGCTTATTTTATCGTGTTTCCTTTAGGCTTTCAGTTTTTCTTAAAATATGCTGGAGAAGATTGGAATATGGTAGCAAGTCTTTCTGTTAGTTGGTATTTATCTTTTGTTACACAACTTATAATGGCTTTTGGTATAGTTTTTGAACTTCCAGTAATAATATTTTTTCTTGTAAAAATAGGACTTGTTACAGAAGTAACATTAAAAAAGTATCGTAGATACGCTATAGTGATTATTTTTGTTTTAGCTGCAGTTTTAACTCCACCAGACGTTATATCTCAATTGTTAATGGCTGCACCTCTTTTAATATTATATGAATTAAGTATTTTTATTGCTAAAATATTTGGCAAAAAAGAAGAAGTTAGCCACGAAGTAGATATTTATGAGTAGTAGTATAGTTGATAGATTTGGCAGACCTTTAAAATATTT
The DNA here is from genome assembly GCA_045538075.1 of Mucispirillaceae bacterium. Lineage (GTDB taxonomy): Bacteria > Chrysiogenota > Deferribacteres > Deferribacterales > Mucispirillaceae > JAZSQT01. The sequence goes on along the minus strand of JAZSQT010000115.1, from coordinate 4,354 downwards.
AAGAATTTCTGTTACAGATAGATGTAATTTTTCTTGCAGATACTGTAAACCAATTAATAATTTTGAATATATCAAACACGAAAATCTTTTAACTTATGAAGATTTGCTTTTTGCTTCAGAAGTTTTTGCAGAATTAGGTGTAAATAGGATTAGAGTTACTGGTGGCGAGCCTTTAGTTCGTAAAGATTTAACCTTATTTTTAAAAAAACTTACTAAAATTAATGGCATTAATGAAGTTATGGTTACTACAAATGGTGCTTTACTTAATCAATACGCTAAGGAATTGTTTGATTCTGGAGTTAAAAGGCTAAATATTAGTCTTGATTCTTTACGTAAAGATAGAATGAAATATATTACTTGTGTAGATAAATTTGATGATGTTATTAGTGGTATTGGCAAAGCAGTTAAAGTAGGTTTTAATCCTGTTAAAGTAAATGTAGTTGTTATTAAAGGCTTTAATGATGATGAATTAGTAGATTTTTGTAATTTTGCTAAAGAAGAAAAAGTTATAGTTCGTTTTATTGAGTTTATGCCTATTGGTAATTCTGATAAATGGAATAAAGATAGTATTATTACTGGCAAAGAAATTCTTGAATTATTATCAAATTTTGAACCAATACCTTTAAAAAAAGACGAAAATTCTGGACCTGCTAAAAATTATTTATTAAATAATGGTGCTACAATAGGGATTATAACACCATTATCTAACCATTTTTGTAACGATTGTGATAAACTTCGTCTTACTTCTGACGGTAAAATTCGTCCTTGTTTATTATCAGATAAAGAAATTGATTTAATGCCTATAATAAAGGATAGAAATAGCAATTTATTTAAAGAGACTATTATAAATACGCTACTTGATAAATCAAAAGAACATACCATTACTTGTGGAGATAAAAATGAACAGTTCAAAAGAACTATGTCAAAAATCGGTGGTTGATATTATTGAAGCTATTAATAATAATCCTATATTATCACCAACTTTTACAGAAACAGTTAATGAAAGTAAGAAGATATTATTAATTATAGATAAAGAAGTGCCACAAAATATAGTGGATAGCTTAATTGATAAAATAGGCAATAAAGAATATAAAATAATTACACCTTTTGAATATAATGCTAAAAAATACGATTTTTTTGGTATAACAAAAGGTCATACTCCAGTTTTAATAGATGAAGAGTTTTTAAAACACGATACAGTAATAGTCGTATCATTCGTCAAATATCATTATCTTTTAGGCTATACTGGTGGTAAAAATTTGATTTTTACTGGTATTTCTTCAGAAAAATCACGAAATAGCTTGTATAAAAAAGCAATAGATTTTGATAATTGTTGTGTTAATGAATATTGTAAAACGGGAAACATAAAAAACAATATTATTGATAGTCAATGTCTTGATGCTACAATGATTATTAGGCAAAATGCTTATTATTTTGCTATAAATTTAATTGGTGATATAGATAATAATGTTATAGATGTTACTTGTGGCGATTTATTTATGTCTCATAATAAGGCGTGTGAAATTTTTTCGTCAATTTACCCTTTATCTAAGGAAAATTCAGCAACTGGCAGAGTTTTAGTATTAGATAATTCTTCATTACAAAACCAAATAAATATAATATCTCAATCTTTAATCGGCTTAGAAAAAGGTGGCAGATTGTTTATTGACGCAAGAAAAGTTGAAGAAATAGGTAGCAAAGAGTTTATTGAAGCATTGTATATTGGTAATGTTGATGAAATTTGTAACAAAATGAGAGATGATTTTAATATAGATATGATGACTGCCTTTATAATAAAAGATATTGCAAGGAAGTATCATATTGCTGTATCATCAAATTTAGATAAAGGTATATTAATACAAGCTGGATTAAATAATATAGATATAGAAGAAAAAGGAGTTTTTCTAAAAGACTGTAACAATGTAAGCGAGGTTTTTAATGCAAACGGATTTACAGCAAACAGATAAAAAAATCTTAGTAGTTGATGATGATAAGGAAATTAGCCAACTACTCAAAATGTTTCTTAATTTAGAAAAGTTTGAAGTTGCTATAGCAGATACTGGTATGGACGGCTTAAATATTTTTAGAAACGATGAAATTGATTTAGTTATATTAGATATTGGGTTGCCAGATATTAGTGGTCAACAATTATGTAAATTAATTAGACAAGAAAGCGATGTTCCTATTATTATGCTTTCTGCTAATGATAGCGTTAGTGATAAAGTTATTTGCCTTGAGTATGGGGCAGATGATTATTTATCAAAGCCTTTTGAAAATATAGAATTAATGGCAAGAATTAGAGCTATTTTACGCCGTATAGAAATTAGTAAAGATGAGGCAGAAGCAGAGGCAAATTCTGATGGAGCATTAATTAATTTTTCTGGGTTAGTTATAGATTTATCAAAAAGATGTGTTACGAGAAATAATGAAAATTTAAATTTAACTCCTAAAGAATTTGAATTATTAGTATATTTTTGCAAAAGAAAAGGGCAAACAATATCAAGAGATAAAATAGTTGAAGATTTATGGGGCAAAAATACTTTATATCGTTGGAGTAGAAGTTTAGATGTTCATATCCAAAATTTACGCCAAAAAATAGAAGTTAATCCAAAAAATCCAAGTATAATTCAAACTATATCTGGAGTTGGTTATAGGATTAAAAATTCGTGATTTTTTTCTGTTAATAGAAAAGGAATTATATAAATAACAGAATAAAGTATCGTGTATTATTTTATCTTAAATAGATATAAAATTAAATATATTATAGAGATAGACCATTGAAGAATATTGTAATTATTTCGTTTATATGCGTTTTTATTTTTGGTTTTTCATCATTAAATAATGATGAATTGTATAAATTATCTATTACACATTTTAATGATACGCATACTACTTTTAATGAAAAAGATATAAAATTTGAGATTGATAACGAAAGTATCACTTTAAAGACAGGCAGTTATAGTCGCCTTATAAATGCCATTAAAGAAATTAAAGAAAACAATAAGAATACATTAAATCTTTTTGCAGGCGATGCTTTGCAAATTGGCAATATTTTTTACAATGCTTTTGGTATTGACTTTGATTGCAAAATGTTACAAATGTTGCAAATTGATGCTATGGCAGTTGGTAATCATGAATTTGACGGAAAAATCGAAGGCTTTAAAAATTTAGTCAATTGTATCAAATCTTCTAATAAACAATTTCCAATTTTAGCAAGTAATTTAGATTTAGATGATGAATTGCTAAAAAAAATAGTTATGCCTTATACTATAAAAAATATTAATGGAAAAGATATAGGCATAATTGGACTTTCTGTAGATGATACTTCTTCTATTGGCAGTATAGACGGTATAACTTTTATTGATAGTGTCAAAATTGTAAATAAATTAGTTTCACAACTAAAATCTAAAGGAATTGATATTATTATTTTACTTACTCATATCGGTTTTGATAAAGATGTAGAATTGGCAAAAGCAGTTAAAGATATAGATTTAATTGTTGGTGGTCATTCCCATACTTTGCAGGGTGATTTTTCTTCCTTAGGTATTAATACTAACATTAATAAATATCCATATATAGTTGAAAATAAGGGAAAAACATTAATTGTAACGGCTTCTGCTTTTACTCAAAATATTGGTATCATTGATATAATTTTTGATAAAAATGGCAGAGTTGTATCTTTTGACGGTAGTTCAAAATTTTTAGTTGGAGTTAGTGATATAGATAAGGATATTAGCAGTAAGTTAAAAAATAATAAATTATTCTACATTACAAATAAATCTAAAGAAGCAGAAAAAATAGTTTCATATTATCAGAAACAATTAGACCCAAAGTTATTTAAAGAAAAATTTACGACAGAAATAAATCTAAAAACTTTAAGAAATAGCACTAATATATTTGAAGATATAAAAAATAATGACCATTCTTCTTTAGGCTATGTAGTAGCAAATGGAATTTATGGTCAGATAAAAAATATAGACGGTGTAGTTATAAACACTGGAAGTATAAAACAAGGCTTTGATATTGGAGTAGTTCTTGAGTGGCAATTTAAATCGGCAGTGCCTTATACGAATGATATTATGACTTTTGATATATTAGGAAAAGATTTAAAGTTAGCCATAAAAAAATCAATAGAAAATGGGTTTAATGATAGTGTTAATGCAATGCCTGTTATTGCAGGGTTTATAGTAGAATTTAAATATATTAAAAATACGAAAAAAGTAGAGATTTTATCAATAAAGTCATTGAAAGATAATAGTATTATTAGTGATAAAAAACTTTATAAGATTGCTACAACAAGTTTCTTATTAAATAATAATGGCGATAAGTATCTATTTTCAAAATATGCAAAAAA
>JAZSQT010000050.1:0-6959 GCA_045538075.1 Mucispirillaceae bacterium | reverse complement strand
AATAAAAAAATAATTGACAATATTCGTATAATAAATTATTAAAAATATATTGAAGGGGAGTAGCTCTTTAAAAGGGTATTAGTCAACAATCTCGCTTGTAAAAGCTGGCTATACCGTTGATTATGTAATCAATAGCAAGACCTTCGGCATTTTATTGCCGAAGGTCTTTTTTTGCTACTTACTAACTTTTTAATGGAGAAAACAATGAAAGGATTTAACCCTTTTATATTTGCAATTTTAGCAACAATTCCAGGTGTATGTTTAAGAATATTTGATATTCATCTAAATCCAATTATAATGACTTTTATTACTGCTGTAGCTATTTTTTGTGCTTCATTTCTTTTAACATGGGCATGTGAAGTAATGCAACTTGATATTCCCCAAGCTGTTGCCGTTGCTGCAGTTGCATTAATTGCTGTATTACCTGAATATGCTGTTGATATTTATTTTACGTGGATGGCAGGTAAATATCCAGAAAGTGAATACGTCCATTATGCAATAGCAAATATGACTGGAGCAAATAGGCTGCTAATAGGCGTTGGTTGGTCTGCAGTTATAATCCTTTACATAATAAAATTTCGTAAAAAAGTTCGTCTTGAAGATGACCATAAAACAGAGATTTTCTTTCTTGCTTTAGCTACAACATACGCATTTATAGTGCCATTAAAAGGTTCTCTTACTCTTTTTGACTCTGCTGTATTAATCGGTATTTTTATTTGGTATATAGTATTAATCATTAAAAAACCAGTTGTTGATGAAGAAATACATGGTCCAGCTGTCGCAATCGCAAATTTACCAAAAAATAAACGTATTGTAGCTACTTGGGGTATTTTCGCCATTGCTGCATTAGTTATTTTAGCTGATGCTGAAATATTTAGCGAAAGTCTCGTTGCTTCCGGAAAATTATTAGGAATAAATGAATTTTTACTTGTCCAATGGCTTGCTCCTATAGCCTCAGAAGCTCCTGAATTTATTGTTGCAATTACTTTTGTCCTTCGTGGTAATGCTGGAGTTGCATTAGGTAGCCTTGTATCATCAAAATTGAACCAATGGACATTGCTTGTTGGTATGATACCTATAGTGTATGCAATATCATCTGGCACTATTACTCCAATGCCTTTAGCAGTTAATCAACTTCATGAATTATTGTTGACAGCAGCTCAATCAGCCTTTGCAATTGCATTAATTTGTGGACTTGTAGTTGGAGGAAAGTCAGCTATTGCACTTTTCGTTCTATTTATAGCACAATTTTCTTCGCCTTTATATGAACATCTTTTAGATGGTAAATTTGGAGGAATGGATCCAAGAGATTCAGCATTGCTCCTTTTTAGTATTATATATATAGTTCTTTCTATTATATTTGTGATAACACAACCTAAAAAGTTTTATCACCTGATAGATGGATTAAAAGTTAAGAAAATTTAGCAATAATTACATAATATTTTATATAAAAAGCAAAAATAACATTATTTATTACAATAATTTTAAAATTTATTTTATAAGTCATTTGTATAAAAATATATTGACTTTTATAATTTAATATACTACATTAATTCACCACCCACCCATAAAAAAGTAATTTAACAAAGGTATCTATAATAGATACCTTTGTTATTTCTCCCATGAAAAAGGCTCAAATTTGTCTTTTGGATCTTTTGACTTCCATTCTGGCTTACGTATTGAATAGATAATAAACGGAATAGCTATACCTATAATATTACCTACAATTAGTATCAAAACCCATTTTTGTGGACTTCCCACTGATATTTGATTTGGAGGCAGAAAGCCAAAAATAAATGCAATAATTGATGCAAATAGACCTAATCCACCAATACACCACATACCTAATTTACCTCCACCTACTTTAAATGTTCGTTTTACATTAGGCTGACTATATCGCAATTTAATAAATGCTAAAAACATTAATATATACATTATTAAATATAATGTAATAGTTAATGCCGTTAATATTTGATACGCAGATTGAACAGAAGGTAACAAAACAAACATAATTGATAATATTGTTACTATAATAGCTTGAACAAAAAGAATATTTACTTGAATACCTCTATCATTACATTTTTGGAACCATTTAGGTAAGTATCCTGCTTTTCCAACTGCCAATAATCCTTTACTTGGACCTGCAATCCATGTTGAAACTTGACCAAAAACTCCAAAAGCTAAAAATCCTGCAATTATACTACCTAAAAATTCAACATTAAATATACTAAACACATCATTATAAGCAACGAGTAGGCTTTGTGTTAAATTTATTTCTTGACTTGGTATTACAAAGCCAATAGCAAGAGTTCCTAAAACAAATAGTATTACAGTAATAATTGCAGCAATAAATATTGCTTTAGGATAATCTTTTTGAGGATTTTTTACTTCCGTTACATGAACTGCAGACATTTCCATACCAGCATAAAAAAGAAATATACTTACAGCAAGGGCAAGATTATTGAAATCAGTTAAATTTGGTATAAGGCTTTTCGTATCTATTGTCATTTGAATATGATGACCTGTTATTACATATAAAAAACCTAACACTATTATAACAATACCTGGAATTATTGTCCCTATTATAACGCCCCACTTACTTATTGCTCCAGATAGTTTAACTCCAAAAAAATTCATAATAGTAGCTATCCAATATACTACTAAAACTATTGTGAGAGTATAATATTTATTTCCAGATAAAGCTGTATCATAACTTTTATCAATACCTATAAAAGCTAGAGATACTGCAGCAAAAGTTAGCACCGTAGGAAACCATATTGTATTTTGTATCCATTGTAAAAATATGGCAACAAAACCCCACTTTGCACCAAATGCTTCTCCAATCCAGCGAAATACTCCACCTTTTTGGGGCCAACCAGTCCCCAATTCAGCAGATACTAACGAAACTGGAATTAGAAAACATACTGCAGCAAAAATATAGTAAAATATTGAAGATAACCCATAAACAGCTTCTGCTGGTAATCCCCTTAAACTTACGATAGCTGCTACATTTATCATTGCAAGAGTAAATACACTTAGAGATTTATTATCAGAATTATTCATATTTTTTCACCATAATATTAACTAAATATTTATTAATGCTTAAAATAAGTTGTTTCTTCTTCTGTTAATTTATTCATTATTGGATGTTTTTCAAAATAATCTAATGCTCTTTTAATATCATCAATAAGCATAGATGCCATATCCATAGAAAAATTTTGTTTTACAAGAATTCTTTGAACTACAATTTTTTCAGCATTTTTTGGCAAAGAATAAGCAGGAACAAGCCAACCTCTCGAACGGAGCTTATCTGCCAAATCGTATAGTGAAAAATTTACTTTTACATTATCTTTAAATTTCCAAGTGCAACCTGGAATACCACCTACTCCATTATATACCATCTCAAATATACCTAATTTACAGATTTCATCTGCAAGGTATTTACCTACACAAGATGATGTATTATGAATTTTTGAATATCCATCTATTCCTAATCTTATAAAATTATAGTATTGAGCTACGATTTGACCTCCAGGACGAGAAAAATTTAAATTAAAAGTTGGCATATTACCACCTAAATAATTTACATTAAAAATTAAGCCCTCTGGTAAATCTGACTTGTCTCTCCACACTACCCAACCTACTCCAACAGGAGAAAGTCCAAATTTATGACCTGATGCATTAATTGATTTAACCCGTTCTAACCTAAAATCCCACACTATTTTCTTTTGCTCCTCTATAAATGGAGCTAAAAAACCACCACTTGCACCATCTACATGAACAGGAATATCTAATCCCTTATCAACATGTAATTTATCTAATGCTTTAACAATTTCTTCTACTGGTTCGTATTGTAACGTAAAAGTTAACCCTAATGTAGGAACGACACATATTGTATTTTCATCTACGTATTGCAAAACTTTTTCTGGTGTAATTGTATATTGATTATTTTCCATAGGAATTTGTCTTAATTCAATATCCCAATACCTTGCAAATTTTTCCCAACATACTTGAACAGCACCAGTTACAATATTAGGTTTATTACAAGACTTGCCTTTATCTTTCATTTTTTTACGCCAATTCCATAACATAGCAAGCCCTCCAAGCATTGCTGCTTCAGATGAGCCAGTAGTTGAAGTTCCTATAGTGTTAGTAGAATCTGGACTATGCCATAAATCTGCTATCATATGGACACAACGCTCTTCAATAGCTGCAGTTTGTGGATATTCATCTTTATCTATCATATTTTTTACCATACAAATATCCATTAATTTATGAATTTCTGGTTCTGCCCATGTTTGAACGAAAGTTGCTAAATTTTGTGATGAATTTCCATCAAGGACTAATTCATTCGTAATTGCAACGTAAGCATCTCTTGATGACATTTCATTTTTTGGAATTTTAAATTTAGGTAAAATTTTACAAGAATTTTCTGACCCATAAGGTTGGTCTTTATAATTATATTTAATATTTTTTTTGAAATGCAACATAATTAACCTCCTGCATATCTTTAAGGTTAATTGTGTGTATTAAAAAAGATTTTTCAATAAATTTTTATGGTCTATAAAAAACTACAAAGGTTAAATAAAATATTTCTTTAGTTATTAAGTATTTACAAAAACACAAAAAAAAATAAAATACAACTATAACTAATTGATATATAAGAATATTATTCTATTTCAAGCCCATAAGCAGAAATACATTTCATTATCTTATGACTACTTGAAAGTAATTTAATTTTTTTAAGACCAAGTTTTTTTAATATCATTGCTCCAAATCCATAATCTTTATGTTGTCTTTCTTTATGAATATGTGGGCGAATTTCTCCTTCTGGAGTGCTTAAAAAACCAGACTTGCTTGTATCTTGATATAAATACAAAACAACTCCTTTACCTTCTTTATCTATTTCTTTCATTGCATTGTGTAATTTTGATTCACAATCACAATTATTAGATACAAATATATCTCCAGTTAAACATTGGGTATGAACTCTAACTAAAACTGTTTCTTCATCAGTAATATTTCCTTTTACTAATGCTGCTGCTTCTCTACCATCTGCTTTATTTCTAAATCCAGTAATAGTAAAATCTCCATAAGCCGTTGGCATTTTTGCAGTTTCTGTCATTTCTATAATATCTTCATGTTCAAGACGATATTTTATAATATCTGCAATAGTAACTATCTTTAATTTATGAGTTTCAGCAAATTTTTCTAATGATGGCATACGTGCCATAGAACCATCATCGTCCATAATTTCGCATATTACTCCAGATGGGTATAAACCAGCAAGTCTTGCCAAATCTACAGAACCTTCTGTTTGCCCCTCCCTACATAAAACTCCACCGTCTTTATATCTTAATGGAAAAATATGTCCAGGTCTTGCAAGACTATGAGCAGTAGAAGTCTCATCTATTGCAGTTTGAATTGTTTTTGCCCTATCGTAGGCAGAAATTCCAGTAGTAACGCCTTCTTTTGCTTCAATAGAAACTGTAAATGCAGTTCCAAAACGACTGTTATTATCTGAGGTAAGAAGTGGTAAATTAAGTTTATCACATCTTTGACCAGTTAATGATATACAAATTAAACCCCTACCATAAGTTGCCATAAAATTAATAACCTCTGGAGTAACAAATTGAGATGCAATAACTAAATCACCTTCATTTTCTCTATCTTCATCATCACAAAGAATAACCATTCCACCACTTTTTATTATATCAATAGCCTCTTCTATAGTTGCTCTTGTTTTATAGCTCATCTATAAATACTCCATATAATTTACATATTATTTTATGTTACTTTAATTAATTTTTTTAATAAAATAAATATTTTTTTACATGAATAATCTTATATACTACATAAACACGAAAATTATACTTTATTTATGTAAGCTAATAATATATACTTTAAAGTCATTTATTTACAATAAAAAATGGAGAATGAAATGGAACTTATTGAAGTCATTGCAGCAAAACTACATGGCATAAAAGTTACCGAAAGTGCATTAAATTATCATGGTAGTATAACTATTGACGAGGATATTCTTAAAGCTGTAGGCATGATACCTCTTGAATTTGTTCATATATGGAACAAAATGAGTGGAGCAAGAATTTCTACATATATTTTGCCTGGTAAAGCAGGTAGTGGACAAGTATGTCTAAATGGTGCTGCTGCTAGGAGCTGTCAAATTGGAGATGAAGTTATTATATCAAGTTGGCGTAATATAACTAAAGATGAATTAGGAAAAAGAAAACCAAAAGTTGCTACATTTCGCCACGATAACAGAATTAATGAAATAGATAGTATTCTTACATACGATTTAAATATAAATGATGATAGTGATTGGACATTTAATATAAAATAATTTTTATAAATAAAATATTGTAAAATATAACAAAATTTCATTTTATTTTATTTTATAAAAATCTTATATTGACTTATTTTTTAATACGAAGTAACATAAATTACTTAAATTTTTATGTTATGGAGATAATATGTCATCAATAATGCACGAAAAAATTGAATCTATTTACAGACAAATAGTAAATAGAAATCCAGGTGAAGTTGAATTTCATCAAGCAGTTAAAGAAGTTTTAGATACTTTAGGTGTAGTGTTAATAAAACATCCCGAATATCTTGACCATAAACTTATTGAAAGAATTTGTGAACCAGAACGTCAAATTATTTTTAGAGTTCCATGGGTTGATGATAAAGGCGAGATACATATTAACAGAGGTTTCAGAGTTCAATTTTCAAGTGTTATGGGACCATATAAAGGTGGCTTACGCTTTCACCCATCAGTATATTTAGGAATAATAAAATTTTTAGGTTTTGAACAAATATTTAAGAATGCTCTTACGGGTATGCCTATTGGTGGAGCAAAAGGTGGTTCTGATTTTGACCCTAAAGGTAAATCAGATGCAGAAATTATGCGTTTTTGCCAAAGTTTTATGACTGAACTT
>JAZSQT010000178.1:0-4465 GCA_045538075.1 Mucispirillaceae bacterium | reverse complement strand
TACTTGATAGTAAATTATTGATTTTAAATAATAAAATTAAAACTAAACCTGAAGTTACAATAATATACTTTGTACCTGATATATATAAGCAAGGTGGAGTATATAAAACAATTAATACATTAATTAAAAGAATTGATTTTGTAAAAAGACAAATAATTCTTATAAATAATGAAAAAATATTAATTGATGATATTTATGATATAAAGTCTTGTTTATTTAATTATTTAGATTATTGACATTTTTATACAATTTATTATAACAATTTTAACGATATTTTATAAATAAAAAACCTCAGTTGAGGTTTTTTATTTATATTAACAGAAAAATTATTAATTTAACTATATTAAGGAACATCTGTAAAGTTTGAAAAAGTTGAACGACCTAAAACGTCATATACTTCAAAAGCATATTTTGTTGCTGGGTTTTCTGGAGCTATACGCTTAATATTATTCAATAAGTCTAATAATGGAATTTCTCCCCTAACTTCATTTGGCGATGCTGATAATTTTTTCGTTTCTTCATTATATATGAATGTTGCAAGAATATAGTTGTCATCTTCACTTAACACACTATAACCATAAGAATTATAATAACGAAATGTTTCGGCAGCAAGCGTTAAACTTGATGTATCAACATCGTATTTTAATTTTATATAACCAAATTTCATAGTGCCATCTACATTTAAATACAATGGTAATTCAACATCATATACATTTTTGTTCACATTTTTCTCTAATCTTAAATAAATTGGCTCATAATCTGTATCATTTCCATCTACATTATAAGCAAAATATTTATCATCATAAGTATAATTACACTCATAAGTATAATATCCTTCATCTACAAAATCACAATCAGTAACTATACCTGAGGTTGCTATTTGAATATCATCTGTAACTGGATCTGCATCAGCAATTGCAGATATATATTTATGACCTATGTGGTTTTCAAAAATTGCTATAACACTACTACCAGATGTAGCCGTATTTGTAGTAAACTTAGGTTCATCGGGATATTGTTTCGCTAATTCTTTTTGATAATTAAATATTTTATCTAAAAATTCAATATACTTTTCAGAAAAGTTTAAATTAATTTTATCATTCTTGTAGAATAATTCTTTATATGCATCTATTGATGAATAATTGCTTGGAGCATAGATTGATAAACCGTTGCTACCTTCTTGCCAATCAGTATTTGCTATATTATACATAATTGACTTTCTTAAAGCTGCAATTAAATTTAACACATCTTGATTATTCCCATTGCCATCACCATCTGTATCATAGAAAATACTATTTAAATTTTGAGCAAAATTGATACTATCAATTAAATAATCGAAAGAATAATCCCGTGTATCAAACTTTGCCTGAAGATATTTAACATAAGTTGCTTGTTTATCTGTATCAAATGTTGTTAAAAGATTGTTTGATACAATATTTAATTTATCAATAATATCAGTCATATTTTCATCATTTGTTTCAATAAAAGATAATGTTGTATCACCTGAATTAATATTATTCATAATGTAATCGTCTGCAATTATTTTGCCTACTCTTTCTATTGAAACTGTTGGATTAGTTGCTAATTCTGTTAAAAATTGTGTATAATCCCAACCATACCCAGGCTCAACTTCTTCTGAGGCTATCAAATAATCTGTATATGGACTTAATGTATTAGCGATTTCTACATTACCCATTAAACAAGCATCAAAACCTATTAAACTATAATGGTCAATATCTGCTTGGCTTAATACATCTGATATATCTTCCATACTAAAGTCCCCAGCTAATGTGTCTTCAAAACCATAACCACCAGTTGGGCCTCCTCCGTGGTTCCATAAAATTAACACGTATCTATCTGCCGGATAATTCTTTTTTGAATAATTTAAAAAATCTATTAAATTTTTATTTTCTAACATATTTAAACAATTTGGATTTCCATCTTCATTACAACTTTTTTTATCAAAAGTTTCATCTTTAATAAGTTTGTTTTTTTTGATAGAATATCTGCTAACCCTTGTCCAATCAATTTTCAATGTCTCATCTTGTTCTTCAATAGCTGAAGCTCCTGTTTGGATAACAACATTCAATTTATCACTATCATCAGCAGCAAGCATACTATGAATATTTTTATTTGCACCATCTATCAAGTCTGAGCCAACCATATAAACCATAACTGTCGTTTTTTTTGGTAAAGTGCTTAAATCTACATACTTTGTTTCCACTTTTTCACAAGCAGAAATTATAGGAAAAAATATAGCAATAAAAAAAAGTAAAATATTCCGCATATCTTTCACCTCAAAAAATCATATAAAGCACTTTATATATTTATATATTTCTATAGTCAAGTGTTATCACGTAATTAATTTTTTTCACACAAATTTAAGTAAATATTCAAATAAATGAGTTATTCTTTAATTTATAAAAAATATATCGCAAACAGGCATATAAGGAAATAATATAGCTAATAATACGAAATTTCTTTATCATTTATTGAAAATAAAAACGTATTTATAATTTACTATTACATTAGATGTAGCAAAACTTCTAAGATTATAAAAATTTAAATTTATTTCTGTATTTTTTTTCAACTAAACAATTCTCTTAACAAAAAAGCAAGCCATAAGGCTTGCTTTTTATTGATTTTAATGAAAAATTATCTAATTTTAAATCTTTGTATCATTGTTTTAAGCTCTTCTACTCGTTGCTCTAAATGGGCTACTGTATGAGATACCTCACTAACGGCATTGCTACTTTGCTCAATACCTGAAGCAACATTCTGCATAGATGCATCAACTTCTTTAACAACGTCATAAGAGCTTGAAACTTCTGTAGTTAATTTTGCAGTATTTTGGTTAACTTGGTTTACTCCTTCAAAAATTTCATTAAATGCTTCTTCTGTATCTTTAATAGCACTTAAACCATCGCTAACTCTCTCTGATGCACTAGCCATTTCATCAGAAGCTGCACTACTTTCTCTTTGGAAAGTTGAAATAATTGTTTCAATCTCACTTGTTGCTTTTTGTGTTCTTTCTGCTAACTTTCTAACCTCATCAGCAACGACAGCAAAACCACGTCCAGCCTCTCCAGCCCTAGCAGCCTCAATAGCAGCATTTAACGCAAGAAGGTTAGTTTGGTCTGCAATGTCGTTAATAACTGTAATAATATCTCCAATCTGAACAGATGATTGAGAAAGTTTTGAAATAATGTCAGAAAGTGCATCTGTTTGATGATGGATATTCTCCATACTATCTTTTAAGCTAACGAGTTGTTGCCTACCTTTATCAGTATAGTCAACTGTATTTCTCATAATATCAGCACTAGTGCTTAATGTCTTAACTGATGAACTAACGATACTATTAATGTGATTCATATTTCCAGCAGTATCGCTAACTTGGTCTGCTTGGCTTGAAAATGTGCTTGATAACTCTTCCATAGTTGAAGCAAGCTGATTATTACTTGTTGCAACTTCATCACTGGCAGACGATACATTTTTTAAGATTTCTGAAATATTTACTATAAATTTATTAGTGCTTCTAAACAAAGTAAATATCTCACTATTTCCTTCATATTCTGGAGCAACTACAGTTAAATCACCATCTGCAATTTTTGCAAACATATCATCAATTGTATGCACACTTCTTGTAATACCTCTAAACAAGAAAACAATTATAAATATGAATATAACTGATAACAACATAATTGAACCAGTACAAGCTAAAATCAAAGTAGTCAACAACATAAATGTTTCTGCCGATTTTTCTTCTGCTGCTTCAAGAACTGCATGTTCAAACTTTTTAATATTATCAACAATTATTTTTTTGCCTTCTTCGTATTTATCTCCAAGCATTATCTCTTGAGCTTTGCGTAAATCACCCTCTGCAACAGCAGCAAAAGATGCCTCTTCTAACTTGATTAACGCATCACTAGCATTTTTTGCCGTATCTGCTAACTTTAAAACTTCTTCTGGAATACCTCTTTTACTTAGGTCATCCATAGCTTTATCACGAGTTTTAGTTTCATTTACTTCTGTCCAGTAATTGTCATAAAACACCTTATTACCAGTAACAGCATAGAATCTTGCCATATTAGTTAAGTAATCTGAGGCTTCACCAATACTTAAACTTTCAATGAATATTTCTAAAACATTGTCAGAGTTTATTTCTGTTCTATAAGCTGTTTTATTGATAACAAACATAAAAGAAGCAAATAGAAGAAACATAAGCCCAAATAAAGCAATAACAATCATTGCTAATCTGTTTAACTTAATGGATAATAATAGCCTTTCCATTTTATACATCTCCCAAATTTATTTATTACTTTAATGTAAAATTATTAAATAAAAAATTCAACCTAATTATTAATTATTTATAAGAATTATTAAAAAGTATCAATATACTGATATTTATAAAATCTTATAAAATAAAGGTTTATAAAAGAATAATACTAAAACATATTTACAATTT
>JAZSQT010000025.1:0-18314 GCA_045538075.1 Mucispirillaceae bacterium | reverse complement strand
TCATTATCCATTGCAGGTAAATCATCATGGATTAATGAATATGTGTGCAAAACTTCTATTGCTGCTGCATACGGTAAAACAGCACTATTATTTTCTGAAAAAATATTATAAGAAGCAAACATTAATGCTGGACGCAATCTTTTACCACCAGCAAATACACTATATCTCATTGATTCTGTCAATATAGACGTATAAGGAGAAAATTCTACTAAATTATTGCTTAACCATTCTTCTGTTACGTTTGCACAATAACTTAAAAAGTCATTAAGGTTACTCATAATCAAGTTTTAATTCCACTGTTTTAACATTTTCATCATCAGATGATATTACTTTTGTAACCGTATGCTCTATTTTTGATAATGCTTTCCTACATTCAGAAGATAACTTCATACCTTCTTGAAAAATTTTAACTGTTTCTTCAAGAGAATACTCTTCTTTTTCTAATTTGGAAACTATTTCTTCAAGACGTTTTATTTTGCTTTCAAAATCTTTTGTATCTTTCATTTTTTCAAATCACACAACACTGCTTCTGCATGTCCTTTTGCTTTAACATTATACATTGCTTTTTCAATAATTCCATCTGATGAAATTATGAATGTTGACCTTAATACACCCATATATTTTTTTCCATACATAGATTTTTCTCTCCATACATCGTATGCTTGACATATTTCCTTTTCTGGATCAGAAATCAATGTAATACTAAGATTATGCTTATTTTTAAAATTAATATGACTTTTAACGCTATCTGGACTAACTCCAATTATTTCAGTATTTAAATCTTTAAAACTATTAATTAAATCTGAAAATTCAATAGCTTCTGTAGTGCAACCTGAAGTATTATCTTTTGGATAAAAATATAAAACTACTCTTTTTCCAGAATAATCTTTTAAGGATACTTTTTTTTCTTCATCATTTTCTGCCAAAAAATCTGGTGCTTTATCTCCAATTTGTAACATTATTAAACTCCTATATTGCCTTTATATGATGCTGCTAACTGACCACAAGCACCATCTATATCTACTCCTAATCTTTTTCTAATAAAAGTGCTTATATTGTTGCTAATTAAATATTCTTGAAATTTAGTAACTCTATCTTTATGAGGACTTTTAAATTTAGAATATGAAGAACCATTATATACAATTAAATTAACTTTAATCTGCATGCCTTTAATTGACTTAGCAAATTCTGCAGCATGAGCTATGCTATCATTAACATCTTTTAACAACACATATTCTAAAGTTATTTTCTTTCTTTTATCAATATCTAATTTTTTTAATGCTTCATACAGATTATTTAAAGGATATTTTTTTGATACTGGCATTATTTCTAATCTTATTTTTTGATTTGGTGCATTTATTGACACTGCTAAATTAACTTGTGTAGGCATTTTAAATAATTCTTTAATTCCATCAATTAATCCACAAGTTGATACAGTAACTTTTCTATGGGAAAAACATAATGCCTCATCATCTAATATTATACTAAGAGCATTTTTAAGATTTGAAATATTATCAAGAGGCTCACCCATTCCCATGAAAACAAGATTTCCAAGACGTTCATCAAAAAGTTCTAATGCCACTTTTCTTAAGTATAATACTTGGCGTAATATTTCTCCCATTGTCAAATTTCTTTTAAAACCTACAGCAGAAGATGTTGCACAAAATTTGCAACCCATTTTACAACCAACTTGTGTAGAAATACAGCCAGATAACCTAACTCCATCAACAAGTAACACTGCTTCTATAGTCTCGTTATCTTCTAATTTAAATAAAAATTTTATTGAACCATCTGAAGATGTTGTTCTTTTAACTTCTTCAAGTATGGTAAATGAAAATTTATTTGACAAAATTTCTTTAAAAGGCTTAGAGATATTTGTCATTTCATCAAAGGATGAAACACCAACCTTATATAACCAATTATATAACTGTTTTCCCCTATAAGATGCTTCGTTATTATCTTCTGCTACTTTAATTAAATCATCTTGGGAAAGATTATCTATCATATCCATTAAAAAACAGCTTTAGCCTCATCATCATCAATTACTATTTTAAATAATCTATCTAAATTAGTATGAATAAAAATTTTATTAATATCATCATTAATACAAGATAATACAAGGTTTTTATCTTTTTCTCTTAAATATTTTAATATTTGAATAAGTTCACGAATACCACTTGAATTAAGATAAGTAATTTTTGAGAAATTAATTATAACTCCAGATATTTCATTTTCAATACTACATATATAATTTTTTAACTCTTCACCATTAAATGAATCAATTTCGTGAATAGGATATAATATTTCTATCTGATTACCATCATTTAAAGAAATTCTTTCCTTATTAAATGTCATAAAATTCTCCTTATTACCTACCTTATAACACGGGCTTCAATTTGTTTTTTAAATACAAATTGAACAATTTTATCTCTATCTGAATCACTTAATGAAGTAAATTGAATACCTATTTCAAACTTACTATCATCTATTTTTTTACATCTTAAAATCTTTGCTGATATAGCATTAAATCCTTGTATAATGTTACTAAAGTCTGCTTCAATCATATTAACATTATCCATTGGCGTTGTTGATATTAATTTTGCTCCACCACCTGAAATATCAACACAAGTAACTTTATATTCTTTATCTCTTACTAAATTAGTAGATAAGCTATCTTCTTTTAAAGAATATATTTCTACAAGAGAATTAATTTCAATTCTAAAAAACTCTCTTAACTCTTTTCTATCTATCTTTATCGGTTTTTCTATTTCTATAGAAGAAGTATTATTCGTAACTTTACTTAAAACTTTTGACATAAAACTAATGTTACCACTTTTAGACATAAAAGATACTTCTATTTGCATTAATGATTTAATATTCATAAGAACACCATCATTAACTGGCATAGTAATCACAATACTTTTATCTTTAATATCTAAAATTGTTGCACCAAAAACACCAGTATAATTTGAAGTTGAAGCAACATTAATTTTTGATCCTTTATTAAGATATTTATTAATGATTTTATCTCTCCATTTAAAATAAACACATATAATATATTAATTCTTTTAATGTTAAATTATATAAAGAATATATAATATTAAAAATTTTTTTTCAATTACTATAATATAATAACGATTATAGTTTAATAATTTCTATAGCTGATACTGGACAATTTTTTACACATTCTCCACACAAGCTACATTTACTTTCATCAATTTTTGCAAGATAATTATTGACTACTATAATTTTTTCTGGACAAACTTTTTCACAAATCTTGCAACCAATACAGCCTACTACACAAAACTTTTTAGTATCTGGACCTTTATCTTTAGACGCACACTTAACAGTCGCAAATTCTCCCTTATTAAAAAGATTTATAATATTTTTTGGACATTCTTCAACACATATTCCACAACCAGTACAAATTTCGCTATCTACTATTGGAATACCTTTATCACCCATAGTTATTGCATTAAAAGGACATACATCTACACAACTTCCTCCTCCTAAGCAACCATATACACAATCCTTAATTCCTCCTAATAATAGAGACATACTATAGCAATCTTTTACACCATGATATTCGTATTTATCTGTAGCATTTTTACCACCATTACACATTATAACAGCAATTTTTTTACTACTATCACTAATACTTACATTCATAACCTTTGATATATCATTAATAGCTTGCATAGTAGCAACTGGACAAGTTTCTGCTGAAACTCCATCTTTGACTATCGCATTTGCAAGAGCTACACAACCAGTATATCCACATGCACCACAATTTACATTTGGTAGCAAATCTTTTATAACATCAATCCTTTCGTCTTTTTCTATATGAAAAAATTTAGTAGCTATTGCTAGAAAAACCCCTGAAATCAATCCAATTAAAGTCATTATTAATATTGGGTATAACATTATTTCACCATTCCAGAAAAACCCATAAAAGCTAAAGATAAAATACCTGCAGTAATAAAAGCAATAGGAATATCTTTAAAGGAGTTAGGAATATTTGAATTTAATAGCCTCTGTCTTAAACCTGCAAATAATATTAATGCAATACCAAATCCAATAGCTGTTCCAAAACTAAAAATAATCATTTCTGTTAATGTATGTTCTAACTGAACATTTAAAATTGCTACCCCTAAAATTGCACAATTAGTTGTTATTAATGGCAAAAATATTCCTAAACTACTATGTAATTGAGGCATAGATTTTTCCATAACTATTTCTACAAATTGGACTAATGCAGCAATTACAAGAACGAAAACAACTGTTTGCAAATACGATAAATTAAAAGGAATTAATATAGTATTATCAATTAACCATGTAATAATTGATGATAACATCATTACAAAAGTCGTAGCTATACTCATGCCAAATGCAGTATCTAAATTTTTTGATACACCCATAAATGGACAAATACCCAAGAATCTACTTAACACAATATTATTTACTAAAGCTGCACCAATAAATAAAAGAACTAGCTCCATTATAAATTAACTCCTTTATTTCTTGATGAGAAAAATTTAATAAATGCTAATATAAAACCAAGAATAATAAATGCACCAGGTGGTAATATTGCTAATACTATTGGAGTATAAAAATCTGGCATTATTGAAATACCAAATATACTACCAACTCCTATTAATTCTCTAAAAATAGAAAGAATAAGTAAACCGATAGTAAAACCTAAACCAGTTCCCATAGCATCTAATATTGAATTAATTATATTATTTTTTGATGCAAATGCTTCTGCTCTTCCAAGCACAATACAATTAACTACTATTAATGGAATAAATAAACCTAAACTTTTATGTAAACTATGGAAATAAGCATTCATAAATAAATCAACAACAGTAACGAAACATGCAATAATTACTATATATGATGGTATTCTTGCTTTTGATGGAATAAATCTTGATAAAATTGATATAGCACTATTTGAACATATTAAAACTGTCATAGTAGCAAGCCCCATTGCTAAACCATTATTTGCAGAAGTTGTTACTGCAAGAGTTGGACATAACCCTAATAACTGTTTAAATATAGCATTATTTTTTATAATTCCATTAGTTAAATTATTTAATTCCATTATTTTCACCTGAAATCAAATTATCTTGAATAAACTTTAAACCATTTCTAACGGCATCAGAAACGGCACGAGGGCTCATTGTTGCACCACTAAATTCATCAATTATACCACCATCTTTTTTAACTGATATTTTCGAATAATCACTTAGTGATGTATATAATTTTAAAAAATCTTGCTTTATAATCTTGTCTCCTAAACCAGGAGTTTCTTTATGTTTTAATACAGATACACCATAAATTTTGCCATAAGTATCAACACCAACTAAAACTTCTATAATTCCACCATATCCTTTATTGGAAGTCCATGTAATAGCATAGCCAACAACTTTTCCATCTTTTGAGGCTACATATATTTTATGATTATCTATGTTAATAATTTCTTCATCTGGCGAATTATCGTATTGTGGCAAAATTATTTTTAAAGAATTTAAAAAATCAAGCCTATCTTCATAAGCAATTTTTTCTTTAGTTTTGTTATATGTAAAAGCCAAAATAACACCACAAATTCCAGATATTATTGTTATAGATAAAATTATTTTAATATATTTATTCATGTATGATTCCGAAAGGTTCTGGTTTAAAATATTTATCTAATAATGGGACAATTGCATTCATTATTAATATGGCAAATGCTACCCCTTCTGGATAACCTCCATATAACCTAATCAATATTGTTATAACACCACAACCTATTGCAAAAATTATTTTTCCCTTAATAAATAACGGTGATGATGAATAATCTGTTGCCATAAAAAAAGCACCTAAAAATAAACCACCACTAAAGATTTGAGTAAATGGGTCTAATACTTCATTCTTATTAAACAACCATACTAAACTACTCAATATAAATACTGTTCCAATAAAAATAACTGGAATATGCCAAGTAATAACTTTCTTATATATTAGAAAAATTCCACCAATTAGTATAGTTATTGCTGATACTTCACCTAATGAACCTGATAAGTAAAACATACTATTTAAAAAAGTTGGTAAACTCTCTATATTTTCTGATATATTTTGATTTTTTGCTATACCTAAAACAGTTGCACTACTAATTGCATCAACAAATATTCCGTTAGTTAATATTGTTTCTTTTGGAATAGACCAAAATGTCATTTGAGGTAAAAATGATATTAATAAAAAAGTTCTACCTACAAGAGCTGGATTAAATGGATTTTGTCCAATTCCTCCAAAAATCATTTTAGCAACAATAATTGAAATAAAGGAACCTAAAATAGTTATCCATATTGGAACATATACAGGCATACACATTACGAGTAATATACCAGTAACTACAGCACTATAATCTTTTATTGTAGATTTTATTTTATTAATTCTACAATATATGTATTCAAATAAAACACAAGATAATATTCCAACAACATATTGCAATAAACCATTAAAACCAAAGTAAATAATTGATATAATTATTGTAGGTAATAGTGCAATAATAACAAGCTTCATTATTGATGAAGTATTATGATTAGATACAATGTGAGGTGCAAAATATATTTTACCTGAATTCATTATATTTTATCCTTTTGATTATAAGCTAAAACACGTTTTTTACCTGCTTTAATAGATTGAGCAAGAGGACGTGATGACGGACAAACGTACGAGCAAGAGCCACACTCAATACAATTTGTAATATTAAGTTCTATCATTTTTTTTATATCTCTATTATGATACGCATTTTCTATTTCAGTAGGAACTAAACCCATTACACAACCTGCAATACACTTGCCACATCTGATACAAGGTTCTTCTATACGATTTCTTACTACGGGAAGTTGAAGAATAGCTCCAGTATTTTTTAGTATTGGCATACTATCGTTACTTACGGCAACTCCAGTCATAGGCCCACCAAAAATTAATTGTTTTGTCTGGTCATAATTATTTTTTGTGTATTTAAAAATAGAATTAATGGTCATACCTATTTTTGCCATAATATTACATGGATTATTAACTACTCCAGATACTGTAACAATCCTTTCAAAAAAAGGTTTTTTTCTATATACTGCATCATAGATTGCTTTTATAGTTGCAACGTTATGAACGAGAACACCGACATCTTTAGGAAGTTTTCCTTGATATACAGTTCTTGATAACACTGTCTTAATTAATTGTTTTTCCCCACCTTGAGGATATTTATCTGGTATAACAACAATTTCTATACCGTATTGTTTAGATATATTATTTAATATATTAGCAGCTTTAAGTTTGTTATGCTCTATTGCTATAAAAGCATACTTAGCATTAATAAAATCTTTTAATAGTTTAGTAGCTTCTAAAATTTCTTTATAATAATTTAACATTAAAGCATAATCACAAGTTAAATATGGTTCACATTCTGATCCATTTATTAATAGTGAATCTACTTGTTTTGTGCTATGAATTTTAAACCAAGATGGAAAACCAGCTCCACCCATACCTATAATACCTGCTGATTTAACAATGTCAACTAAGCTACCAGATACATCAAGTTCAAGATATTCTTCAGTATCAGATGTAGGCTCAATAATACAACCATCAACTAATCCAAGAGTAGGATGAGGAATTTTCCCTACATACGTTACAATACCATTTATTGGAGAATGTATTGGAACAGATATACCCTCTCCTGCCTTAGCTATCATCTCACCTTTTATAACTTGTTGAGATTTTTTTATAACTGGAATAGCTATAGAACCAATATGTTGAATAAAAGGGATATATAAAACATCTTCTTCTGTAAGTTTTGGTTTAAATATTTCATCAGCAGCAGCATATTTATTATCTTTTGGATGTATGCCACCATGTATATGTGTAAGTTTCAAAAATTAATCACCACTATAACGTAAAACTCTAATATCAGTATAAGACAAAAGCTCATCAGCTAACTTATCATTGTAATCTTCACAATATACAATTTTTGATATTTGAGCATTTATTATCATTTTTGTACATATTGAACAAGGTTTAGTTGTGCAATAAATAGTTGCACCTTTAATTGATACACCATGAACAGCAGCTTGAATTATTGCATTCTGTTCTGCATGTAATCCTGTACACAATTCATGACGTTCTCCAGATGGAACATTTAATTTATCTCTTAAACAACCCGTTTTATCACAATGATCAACTTTTACGGGAACACCATTATAACCTGTTGCTAAAACATGATTATCTTTAACAATAACAGCACCAACACTTCTTCTTGTGCAAGTTGATCTTTTAGATGCAATTTTTGTCATTTCAATAAAATAAGCGTCCCAATCTGGTCTTTCAATTTTCATATGCAACAGCCGTCCTTTTATATAAGATATATATTATATAATTAATACAATTTGCCTTTATAAAGAGGGAATTTAGCACACAAATCCTTAACTTTGTTTTTAACTTCTTTTATTTTATCATCATTATTTATGTTTGATAAAACTTCACAAATATAATTACCAATTAACTTCATTTCTTCTTCTTTCATACCTCTTGTTGTAACGGCTGGAGTTCCAACTCTAATTCCACTAGTAACAAAAGGTGATAAAGTTTCAAAAGGAATAGTATTTTTGTTTGTTGTTATATTTGCTTTATCTAACGCAATTTGACAATCTTTTCCTGTTAAACCTTTAGAATTTACATCTATTAACATTACGTGATTATCGGTTCCACCTGATACTATTCTAAATCCGTTATTTTTAATAGTTTCTGATAATACTTTTGCATTTTTTATAATCTGATTTTGATATTCTTTAAATTCATCGCTTAATGCCTCTTTTAATGCAACGGCTTTACCTGCAATAACGTGCATTAAAGGTCCTCCTTGACTTCCAGGAAAAACTAATGAATTTATTGCTTTTGCATACTTTTCTTTAGCTAATATTAACCCACCCCTAGGACCTCTTAAAGTTTTATGTGTAGTTGTAGTAACAATATCTGCGTATGGCACAGGACTTGGATGACAACCTGCAGCAATAAGACCTGCAATATGAGCCATATCTACCATAAGAAATGCACCAACAGTATCTGCAACTTTTCTAAATGCTTCAAAATCTATTATACGAGGATAAGCACTTGCTCCTACAACTATCATTTTAGGATTATGTTCTTTTGCTAATTTCATAACATTATCGTAATCAATAGTTTCTGTATCTTTAGATACTCCATAAGCGACAACATTAAAAAACTTACCAGAAAAATTAACTGGACTACCATGAGTAAGATGACCACCATGAGATAAATCCATACCTAAAATTGTATCATTAGTATTTAAAAGAGAAAAATATGCAGCAAAATTTGCTTGACTTCCAGAATGAGGTTGAACATTTGCATATTCTGCACCAAAAAGCTCCTTTGCTCTATCAATAGCTAATTGCTCTACTACATCTACAAATTCGCAACCACCATAATATCTTTTTTCTGGATAACCTTCTGCATATTTATTTGTAAGCACAGAGCCAACTGCTTCTAACACAGCTGGACTAACGAAATTTTCACTAGCAATTAATTCAATATGTTCTTCTTGTCTATTTGCTTCATTCATAATTGCATTATAAACATCAATATCAACATTTTTTACATTTTTATAAATACTCATTATTCCTCTACCTCTAACATATTAATATTATCTATTTTATTTATTCTTCTTTCGTGCCTACCACCATCAAATTCTGTCGTTAACCATATATCAACCATATCTTTTGCTACTTCTTTTCCAATGACATTTGCTCCCATTGCAATTATATTTGCATTATTATGGAGCCTACTCATTCGTGCAGTATAATTATCATGACAAAGGGCTGCTCTAATTCCCTTTATTTTATTTGCAGCAATAGAAATACCTATACCAGTGCCACAAATTAATATTCCAAAATCACATTCTTTAGATATAACAGAAGAAGAAACAGATACAGCATAATCTGGATAATCAACAGAATCTAAGCTATTTGTTCCAAAATCCTTAACATTTATCCCTTTATTTCGTAAATGTTCAATAAGAATTTCTTTAAGATTAACACCAGCGTGATCAGAGCCAATTGCTATATTAATATTATGACACATTAAAACTTTCTCCACGAGGAAATATATTAAAAATCATTTTATTCGTCAATAATTTTAACTAAATTATAATCAATAACTTTTCCAACTTCATCTACTTCCACCCACACACCATTTAACACCATACGACCTATCTTTTCAATACAATTTTTTTTCTTACCGTAAGAAATGTATCTATTTAATCCTAACTCTTTATCCATACCAATAATTGAATCAAGGCTACCACACATTCCAGCATCACTAATATAAGCTGAGCCTTTAGGTAAAAGTCTTAAGTCATTAGTCTGGACGTGGGTATGAGTTCCAACAATTAATGATGCTTTACCATCAACATATAATCCAAAAGCATTTTTTTCTCCAGTTGCTTCTGCATGAAAATCTACAATTATAATGTGATCTTTGAAATCTTGATATATAGTGTCAAACACTCTAAATGGATCATCACACAAATCCATAAAAACTCTGCCTAATAGATTAATAACAAGAATTTTTCCTTTATTAGTATTAAAAGAACGGTAACCTACACCTATTGCAGAGGGATGAACATTTGCTGGGCGAATAAATTTATCCCAATTATCAATATGTTGAATAATATCACTATTATCCCATACGTGATTTCCAGAAGTAATAGCATCTGCTCCACACTTAAGGAGTTCAAGATATACATTATTTGTAATCCCAAATCCGTTAGCAGAGTTTTCGCCATTAACAATAACGAAATCACAATTTAATTCTTTTTTTAATGGTATTAGATGTTTTTTAAGTATATTTCTTCCAGTTTTACCTATAACATCGCCAATAAATAATATTCTCATTCTTCTGGATATAAATCATGTTTATATAAATGACGTTCAAGTAGTCTATCGTAGGAACTCCAACCGCCAATCTTAACATCTTCTTTATCAAATATTGAATCCATTGATGCCAGTTTAGAATCAAGATTATCAACGGCATGAAGAATCATTGCTTCTTTTGTTTTAGGTCTTTTAGGAGAACCGTATTCAAGATAACCATGATGACTTGCAATTAAATGAATAACTAATTGTCTTGCTTTTTCAGGAAAGTTATCTATTTCAGAAACGTATTTATTAACTAACTCCATACCTAATATTAGATGTCCCAATAACTTTCCCTCAGTTGTATATTCAAAGGAATTTTCTATATCTAACTCCATAATTTTACCACAATCATGAAATAATGCTCCCATAATAAGAAGCTCGTTATTTACATCATTTCCATAATAATCACCAATCAATACGCATAGTTTCATCATAGATAATGTATGCTCTAATAAACCGTGAATATACGCATGATGAATAGATTTTGCAGCAGGTTTACGAATAAACTCACTAAATATATTATCATCATTAATAAATTTATTAGCTAACTCTTTAAAGTACCAACTTTTAAGATTTTGATTTAAAAACTTCTTTAATTCATTAGCCATTTCTAAAGCATTCTTATCACTTTTAGGTAAAAAATCATCAACATCAGCTCCCTCAACTAATTCCATTGATGATATTTTTAATTGAGCAACATTATTGTAATTTTGATACACACCATTAACATTAACTATTATACCTTTATCTGGCGTAAATTTTAATTTATTACTATCAAACATTATAGCATTAATAGAATTGCCTTCTATATCTGTCAAAACCATACGCAAATATGGGCGATTATCCTTTGTTGTAGCATTTATTAAATTAAATATCATATATTTTTTTGAAACATTTATTTCCATACACAATTCCACTTAACTTACTTATTAAAAATCAACTTCTTCAGTTTCATCTATATTTATTTCTGTAATTGCTACTCCTTCTAACTTTAGAGCTTCTAATATAGATAAAACAACTTCACTCATTTTTTGTGTAGAAAAGACTGCACAATTACACTTTTTTTTATCAACAGTTCTCAATAAACCTAAATTACCATAAGAATCTATAATACTATTAACGTATATTATATCATTTGGAGGACAAGAAAAAGTTATTCTTACAGTGCTATGCTTAGAATTTAACATTAGAAATCCAAATATATTATTTCGTATTCATCTAACAACTCTATTAATGAATCAATAGAATAATCTTTTGAATTTTCAATATATATTTTTTTTGTCCCAAAATTACTTATCATTTCAGATATATCTTTTGCTTGACTATCAATTTGAGAAAAATCAACGAGAAAAATACCCTTGTCAAACATCATATTCTTTTTTTTAACAAATAAATTAGACATTATTTTTACTTTATCTAACTCTAACGATAATCTTCCGTAAGCAAAGAAATCAATTCTTGACGATCCACCTCGTGGACGATTTTTTTTAAAATCGTAATCAATAATTGAAGGAAAAAAATCAACATTTTCAATATCTATTTTAATAACATTATTTTTTGTTTCCATTATTACGCTCTATAGAAAATTTATTCCTAATATTTTCAAGTATGCCGTTAATAAAAGACGCAGTTTTAACATCAGTAAAACTTTTTGACAAAGTAACGTAATCGTCCATAATTGCATATATTGGAGTATCTTCATCAAAAAGCTCTGTTAGTGCTAATCTTAAAATATTTTTTTCAATTATACCAATTCTATCAAAAGTCCAAGTTTTTGATATAAATTGTTTAATTAATTCATCATTTTTTTCGGTAGTTGCATACGATTTAGTAAATAATTCTACTGCAAATTCCTTAACAGATGAATCAATATCATCAATAGAATCCCAAAAATTTTTTAAAACATTTTCTGGTGTTTCTTCAGTAATTTCTGCACAATACATCATTTGTATCGCAATTTCTCTTGCTTTAGTTCTTTTCCTAATTAATGGATAATCTTTTTTCTCTTTAACTTTCATTAAAAACCACTTTTAAATAAATTAACCATTTCTATTGCAGATAAAGCACTTTCGGCACCTTTATTGCCAGCTTTAGTTCCAGCTCTTTCTATTGCTTGCTCTATTGTATCTGTTGTAAGAACTCCAAAAATAACAGGAATACCACTATCTAAACTAACATTTGCAATTCCTTTTGATACTTCAGCAGAAACGTAATCAAAATGAGGAGTTGATCCTCTAATAACTGCACCAAGTGCAATAATTGCATCGTATTTGCCTGTTTTAGTAATTTTTTTACAAGTAAGAGGAATTTCAAAAGCTCCAGGAACTTTTACAATCGTAATATTATCTTCGTTTACATTATGACGAGTAAGTACATCTATAGCACCTTCTATTAAATTGTTTGTGATAAAATCGTTGAAACGAGATGCTACTATTGCAATTTTTATATCTAAGCCTTCATACTTACCGTTAATATATTTAATTGCCATTTTTTTCCTCCAAAAATTTAAGTTTATGTCCAAGTTTTTCTTTCTTAGTCTGCATATAAAATAAATTTTCCTCTACAATACCACATTCTAATGGAACTCTCTCTACTACTTCAAGACAAAATCCATTTAAACCATCTATTTTACGTGGATTGTTTGTTAATAATCTAACTTTTCTTACTCCTAACTTACATAAGATTTGAGCAGCAAAGTCATAACTACGCATATCATCAGTAAAACCTAAATGTAAATTAGCCTCAACAGTATCATAACCCTCATCTTGAAGTTTATAAGCACGAATTTTATTTAGTAATCCAATACCTCTACCTTCTTGAAATAAATATAAAATTACACCTTTTCCAACTTCATTAATTTTTTTCATGGCTGCGTGAAGTTGGTTTCCACAATCACAACGTTTTGAACCAAACACGTCTCCTGTTAAACATTGTGAATGAACTCTAACAAGCATAGGCTCTTCAGCAAATACTTCGCCTTTTATAATAGCAACAGCTTCAGTAGCATCTGCCCTACTTTTAAAACTGATAATTTGAAAATCTCCATAAACAGTTGACAAATTAGCTTCTGATATTTTTTCTATAATATCGTCATTTTTTATTCTATATTCAATTATATCAGATATTGTAATAATTTTTAAATTATGAGTTTCTGCAAATTTTTCTAATGCTGGCATACGAGCCATACTACCGTCATCGTCCATAATTTCGCAAATTACTGCAGATGGATTTAAACCTGCAAGTTTTACTAAATCTATAGAACCTTCTGTTTGACCATTTCTAACTAATGTCCCACCATCTTTTGCTTTTAAAGGAAAAATATGACCAGGACGAGCTAAATCATTAGCAGTTGATGATGGATTAATCGCTGTTGCTATAGTTTTTGCTCTATCATAAGCAGAAATTCCAGTAGTTACTCCACTTTTTGCTTCTATTGATATAGTAAAGGCTGTTCCAAATCTTGAGTCATTATTTTCTACCATTTGATTTAAATCTAATTCCTTACATCTTTCTTCTGTAAGAGATAAGCATATTAAACCTTTACCATATTTTGACATAAAATTTATGATTTCTGGTGTAGCGTATTCACCTGCGACGACTAAATCTCCTTCATTTTCTCTATCTTCATCATCACATAAAATAATCATTCCACCTTGTTTAATAATTTCTATAGCTTCAGAAACACTTGCCCTGACGCTTTTATTCATTGTTATATATCTCCTTGATAATTATTATTTCATTAATCCTTTTAGTTTATCCTCTTTCATTGAATTTTTCAATAACTTCTCTGAATAACGAGCAATCATATCTACTTCTATATTCACTTTATCTCCATTTTTCTTATTACATAGAGTAGTATTTTTAAAAGTATGAGGAATAACTGCAATATCAAAAGTGTTACCGTTTACATTTGAAACAGTTAAACTAATTCCATCAATAGCTACTGAACCCTTTTCCACAATGTATTTATCTATATTATTAGGATAACTTACTTTTAATAGAAATGCTTCACCTTTTTTAGAAATTGAAGAAATAACCCCCGTTGTATCAATATGACCTTGAACTAAATGACCACCTAAAGGCGTTGATAATGTTAATGCCCTTTCAAGATTTACTAACTGACCAACTAAAATGTTATTTATAGATGTTTTATTTATTGTTTCATAGCTAACATCTGCAAAAAAGCTACTATCATCTATATTAGTAATTGTAAGACATACACCATTAACAGAAATAGAATCACCAATTTTTGAATTTTCTAAAACTTTAGCACACTTAATATGTATTTTTAGAGATGAACTACCTTTTATAATAGAATTTACTTTTCCTATTTCTTCAATTATACCTGTAAACATTTTAATTTTTCACCTAAATTCGAAGTTGAATTAATAACATCTGTAGCATAATCTTTTACCTTAGCTGAAATGTGTAAATCCTTGCCAACTTTTGAAACGTCCATAGACACAAATTCTCTTGCTTCATCAATGCAAGATACTCCTTTGCCAGAAAATGATGATAAACTATGCTTACTTCCAATAATCTTTGGTGCTAAGAATACATCTAATTTATCTATTTCATCTATATCTCTGAATGAACCATTTATAGTAGCTCCAGCTTCTACCATTACATTCATTATATTTTTGCTATATAATGAATGTAATATAAAATCAATATCTAATAAATTTTCTTTTTCTGGTGCAACTACTACTTCAACATTAAAATCAAGTAGCTTGTTTATATTATCTTTTGTTGCTTTTTCTGATACGTAAATAATTACTGGATAATCTTTTGCCGATTTAATTATATTACTATCAATTGGAGTTTTTGCCATACTATCAAGAATAACTCTTAAAGGTTGTCTTGATGCCTCTTTTCTCCTATCTGTCATCATTGGATTATCACTTAATATAGTGCCTATACCTGTTAATATAGCTCCAGTTTCTCCTCGCATTTTATGCACTATATTCCTTGATTCTTCACAAGTAATCCATTTTGAATGATTATTTTTAGAAGATATTTTACCATCAATACTTATTGCATTTTTAACTGTTACGTATGGTTTATTAGTAGTAATAGATTTTGTAAAATCTTCAATTAATAATGCACACTTTTCGCTTTCTATACCAATAACTACATTGACTCCAGCTTCTTTTAATTTAATGATACCTTGTCCTTGATGATTTTTATTTGGATCTATTACGCCTATATAAACATTTTTGATACCAGCTGATATAATTTTATCAGTACAAGCTGGAGTTTTATTTGATGTAGAACAAGGTTCCAATGTAACCAACAAATCTGTTTCAGAAACATCACTAATACAACTATTTATTGCATTTACTTCTGCATGAGGACCACCAAAAAATTCGTGAACACCATAAGATATTACTTTTCCATCTTTAACTAATGCTGCTCCAACTAAAGGATTGCTTTTTGTAAAACCTGCTTTTTCTTTCGCATTATTTACACACTGAGCCATAATTTCACGATATAGTAGTATCTTTCTTTTTTCGCTCAAAACGGCTCTCCTGCCCTTTAATTATTCTAACAATATTTGATTTATGTTTATAGATTACGAATAATACTACTATACATGTTATTATAATAAGAGGTAACCAACTTTCCATTAATAATACACTAATAAGCAGTGATATTGCACCCATTATAGAAGAAGCTGACACCATACGAGTAATAGCAAAAGTTAATAAAAATACTATTACAGCAACTAACATTGAAAAAGGAACTAATGCAAAAAATGCTCCAGCACCAGTTGCAACCCCTTTGCCACCTTTAAATGATAAAAAGATTGTAAAAGTATGACCTAAAACAACTGCAATCATCATATATAAAACAATATTTTCTTGTCCATAGTATAAATATGCAATAATTACCGGTATAAATCCTTTTAACATATCAAGTATTAAAACAGATACAAAACCCCATTTACCTAAAACTCTTGCTACATTTGTTGCACCAGCATTACCACTACCAACACTACGAATATCTATTCCTTTTACTGCTTTAACAATAATATAAGCAAAGGGAATAGAACCAATTAAGTAAGATATAAGAATTAAAATAGTATATTCTATAATCATTCAACTAATCCTTTATTTGAAAATAAATATTGCTTAATATATACGTATCCTGAATAAATAGATAAAATCAACGCAATATACATTACATAAGTACCAACACTTAACCAATCTACACCTATGAAATAAGATTTAAATGTAAGCATTCCTACTGCAAGCATTTGAACTGATGTTTTTAATTTGCCCCAAATTCCAGCTGGAATTATTATACCTTTACTTGATGATAAATCTCTTAAAGCACCAATAATAAAATCTCTTGCTAACATAACTATAACTATCCAACCATCAAGTCTATCAAGTTCAACAAGAGCAATCATTGCACCAGCAACTAATATTTTATCTGCCATAGGGTCCATTACTTTACCAAAATCAGAAACGAGATGATATTTTCTTGCAAAATAACCATCAAGCATATCTGAAAATGAAGCAATAGCAAATATTATACATGCTAAAGTATTACTCCATGATTTATCTATATAAATTACGATAATAAATAATGGAATAGCTATAATTCTTCCTATAGTTATTTTATTGGCGATATTCATTTCTATTTTCATAATTTAACCATTAAATTAGTCTTTGTGAGCAAGAAACTCAACACTAATAATTTCATACTCTATTTCGCCACCTGGAGCTTGAACTATTGCTTCATCTCCAGCTTTTTTGCCGACTATAGCTCTTGCAAGAGGTGATAATATTGATACTCTACCTTTAGAAATATCAGACTCATCTGGTCCAACTATTGAATACCTTTTCCTTTCTTCTGTATCAATATTTTCTAAAGTAACAGTAGCACCAAATGTAACTTTATCACCAGACATCTTAGATATATCAATAACATCAAATAAGCTCATTTTTGATTCAAGTTCATTAATTCTTGCTTCAATAAAACCTTGACGTTCTTTAGCTGCATCGTATTCAGCATTTTCACTTAAATCACCATGCCCTCTTGCTTCTTGTATGGCTTCAATTACTTCACGACTATCAACATTTTTCAGCTTATCAAGCTCTGCTTTTAATTTATTGTATCCTTCAAGAGTTATGGGTATTCTATCCATATCACATCTCCTTTATATCAATAACGAAACTATCAATATATCCATCTTTCATTTTTATTTCAATATTTTCTTTTATATTTACATCATTTATTGATGAAATTATTTTATCATTTTTAACTACAAGGGCATATCCTCTATTTAGTATATTGTTAGGATTTAATATAGTTAATTTTTCAGTTAATGAATCT
>JAZSQT010000091.1:0-3530 GCA_045538075.1 Mucispirillaceae bacterium | reverse complement strand
AAATTTTTAAATAAATACGAAAGGACAACAATATACATAAAGAATACAATTTTTGAACTCAGAAGTAATGACATATATTTATTCAATGTTTTTTGGGAACTCTGGGTGAAACCCCGAACGAAGTGAGTTTGCGACCTTATTGAATAAATATATGGAATGCTTTTACTTCTGGAGAAAAAAATGTGTTCTTTAGGGAGAATTACTTTTAAATAATCTTTACACCGAAAAGAGTTATTGAATATCAAAAAAATTAGTCCTAAAATTTTTATTAACCGTTTTTCTTGATTACTTCGTCCTTTCACTTCTCGTAATGACGAGAAAATAGTCATTGCGAGACGATTTTAATCGTCGTGGCAATCTAGTTTATTCTATAATTGCAATAATTTTTTGAATTTACTAATTTTGAGGTAAATAATATTTCTATTGACATATTCAGTAAAATTAATATTATTAAATTAGATGTTAAATAGTAACATCTAATTTAATTTAGGAGGAATATTGTGAGAAGAATATTCTATTTTTTCAGTTTTGTGTTGTTGTCATCACTAATATATTCTTGTTCAGATAGTGGTTCAGGTGATTTACCGTCTGGTTACGGGGGGGGGCAGTATTACGTAACTGAAGGAGGTGGCTCTTTTGACAAAAGCTGTCAAGTTGATGTTGGTTTATGTTCTGTGGGAAAGTGTAATGAAGCAGCAGTATGGTTAGATTCTATGCCATTAAATAAGCCATCATTCGCTACAGATGATAATGTTGTATATGCTCATGGAAGTTCAGTGTCTGGTTATGAAGAAGTAACAGTTTTTATAAGAACAGTATCATTTGAAGAATTCAAAAATTATGTTTTAGATGTTCAAAAAACATCTGATTTTTCAGTGTATAATTCCGATTTAACTAATCTCAATGGAAATACAGCAGTAGGATATACTGATTTAAATAAATTATTAGAAACTGAGCCTAATAGTGTTAGTATTGTGTTAGATAAATCTGATAATAATCAAGGTGGATTAAGACTTGAATATTTTAGCGATGATTATAAGGAAATTGTGTGTGGTGTAAGTAAAAGCTCTATGCACATTGCTTATTATAGTCTTGGTAATATTTATTAATTAATAATTTTAGGATAACTTTTTTTAGTTATCCTAAAAGTTAAAAAGACTTAATTAAAAGCCATAATGCTCCAATTTAGATACGTAGCAAATCCAAGCCATATTACGTAAGGCAACATTATCCATTTTGCTGCTTTAGAAATTTTGCCAAAAACAGATACAGTTACTAATACTGACGCATCAAGAATTAATATCTCTATAAAAGCATAGCTGGGATTCATTGCTCCAAAAAATATATAACTCCAAGCTACATTTAATATTAATTGTAAACTAAACATAAAAATTGATAAGACATATAAAGCACCACAGCCATTTTTTACGACTAACCAAAAAGAAATTGCCATTAATAGATAAATAATGCTCCAAATTGGACCAAAAACCCATGATGGAGGGTTAAAGGCAGAAATATTTAATGTTTCATACCAAATCATATTTACACTAACGGGATAAGATGCAATTATACCAGCAGTTAAACATATTGAAAAAATTATAATAAAAGATAAAAAGTTTTTAGTTTTCATATAGTTATCCTCACTTAAAATATTTTAAAAGTTGTTTTTAAAAACTTTAAGAAAAGAATAAGGTCTATTAATTATTCCTTGTAGCATTAATAGTTTTCATTTATAAAATTAATATGAATAAAATTTTTAAATTAGCACTAATTTTTATCTTTTTAAATTTTAGCATAAATAGTTTTGCAGATATTATATCATCTAAATATATCCCTAATTCTGAAAGTATTATTAGTGTGGCAGATTTTAATAACGATAACACATTGATATTAAAAACATCTTTAAGAAATTGTAAAGATGAAGAAAAGTTTATTATTAATAAAAAAATAAATTACGCTACAGTATCTAAATACGTTCCATCATACTTGATTATTAGTTTAAATAACACTATTGCACTTTATAGTTTAGTTAGTGGTGAAATTACGTGGCAATGGGAAAATTCTTTTAAAAATAATATTAAAATAATTTCTCAAGATAATTATGGCGAATATATTTCTATTTCTGATGGTAGTTCAGTTGCGTTATTTAGATTTGGAAAAAAAGGTTTAGAGCATATTTTTACTAAAGAGTTATCTATTGCAATATCATCAGTTCAGCCTGATACTCAAAGAAAAGTTTTATTTGTAGCAGAAAGAATAGGCATACTTTCTATATGGTCTTACGATGGAAAATTATTAAAATCAACTAACGTATCTGGAAAAATATCGTCTATGATATTAGATGTTTCAAGAAATGGATTATTAATAGGCTCAGATAAGGGTATATATTCAATGCCTTCTGATAGCTACGAAATTTCAAAAATTAGTAGTATAAAATCAGATTTTATATCATTAGAATATCCTGCAAAATATTTAACTATCGTGTCTGGAATAAATTCATATATATTTGATTATCCATCAATGAAACAAATTTTTTCATTAAAAAATAATTTCGGAAAAGTTTTAACTGGAGGAAGTAATAAATTTATAGGTTTTTATATAAAAAATTATATTAGACTTTTTGATATAAAGTCTGGACTACAAACAGCAACTATCAATATCACAAATAATGGTGGAATATTTTTGCCTGCTGATATGGCTTTAAGAGGAGTAAACGCTTCATTAATGGATATGATTACAGGTAACGAAAATAATTATGCAGAAAATTACGACCATATAAAAATTTGTGCTCCAGTTGCTGCTATGATTTCTGGTATTACTGCTCCAGTAGTTAAAAATACGTATTCTCCTACAATTTCAGAAGTAAATAATATATCTAATGTTGAAAAACCTAAAAAGATAGAAAATAATAATTTTATTGAAAATCCAAAAGTTAATAACGTATCTAAACCTTACGTTGAAAATAATACATCTATTCCAAATATTAAAAAACCAGAAGTTAATAGTGTTAATCAAAATATTAATCAACCTACAAATCCAAAAGTAGCAAAAGTAGAAAAACCTACATTAGCTAAACAAATGACACCATCAAGTGTGCCAAATTGGATAGCTCATCGCAAGAATTTGCCTCCTTTTTCTGCTGTTGCTGGCTCTATAGATGAAAAACAAGCAATAAAAAGTGCTAAAAAACAAATAAAAGATGCCGTTGCAAAAGAAGTATTAAAAAAATTTATTGCAGAAAAAAAATCATCTATAATAGATAATATTGATGTGGCTAAAAGATTTTTATGGAATGCTGCATCATCTGCTGCAATACATCTTGATAATAATATAATCGTTAAAGATAGATGGGTATCTCAAATTGGACAAAGTTACGTATTATGCCAACTTGATGAAAGTTTAATTAATAACGCTGCAAATATTGCATACGAAAAAGAAAAAGAAAAAGTATCTAATATGACCCTTAATGAATATATGTCAATAAAACCAAATGTTATTGATTAGACATTATAAAATTAATAAATTTTTTC
>JAZSQT010000038.1:0-7022 GCA_045538075.1 Mucispirillaceae bacterium | reverse complement strand
ACTGTTTTAAATAGTTCCACCTTTTTTATTTAAAAATCAGTTTTTTCATTATAAATTCAATTTTTCATTTAAAATAATAATATTGATATAAAGTTTTATAATAATTTTAAATTAGTAACAATATACTTAAAGAATATCATTTTAAATAACCTTTACATATAAACAAGTTTATAAATATAGCAAAAAACTATTTTTTTTACGATTTTTTTTATTTAAATATATTAATGGTATATTTTATAGTGTTAAATAATAACTCATCTGTTACAATAATCTTTAGAGTTTATTAAAAAAATAATAAACAAAAAAATCATAGAAAAGATTTTATAATTGTAATATCATCTTCTATTGAATTATGGAGTGGTTATTATGTTAGCTTATTTAAATGATAAAATATATTTTGGAAATACTTTAAAAGATTATGCTATAGCTCTTGCTATTTTTATTGGTGTAATTATTCTAATTACTATTATTAGAAAAATTATAATATCTTTCATTAATAAAAAATTTCCAAATACAGAACAAATTACTATGGCAGATGTTATTCATAGTTTTAAAAAACGACTTTTGCCTATTACTTATATTATTGCAATATATTCTTCTCTAAGTTTTTTGAAAGTTAATGAAGTAGCTTATAAAATTATTGATAAAGGTATAGTAATCTTTATATCAATATTCGTTATTCTTTTTGTTACCGATTTTATTAGAATTTATAGTTTATCTGAAAATAAAAATAAAGTGAAAATACCATCTGGGTTAGTATCAGTTATTCAAGGCTTTATATGGATTATAGGATTATTATTTATTTTTTCAAATCTTGGTTATAATGTTAGCACTTTTATAACTGGTTTAGGTATTGGTGGTGTTGCTATTGCTCTTGCATCTCAAGCAATATTAGGCGATTTATTCAATTATTTCGTTATACTTTTTGATAAACCTTTTAAAAAAGGCGATACGATACAAATTGATGCTTTTCAAGGTGTAGTAGAGTATATTGGCATAAAAACTACGAGATTACGTAGTGTTACTGGAGAGCAACTATTAATATCTAATACAGATTTAACTAAAGCAAGATTACAAAATTATGAAAATATGACTAAAAGAAGAAATATAACTATAATAGGAGTTGAATATTCTACAGATAAAGAAATACTTAAAAAAATACCAAGTATAATTGAAGAAGCTATAAAAAATATAGAAAATGTAGAATTAGCGAGAGTATATTTTAAAGAATTTGGTGCATCATCACTTAATTTTGAAGTTGCTTATTACGTTTTATCTAATATTTATAAAGATTTTATAGAAACTGTGCAAGATGTGAATTATGCAATTTATTTTGAGTTAAGTAAAATTGGAGTATCTTTTGCATTTCCAAGTCAAACTCTTTATATTGCAAAAAATGATGATGAGTAGTAACAAAATATTTGCTTGACGAAAATAAATTAAAACTTTAGTAATATTATTACTATTACTTATATTAGGAAAATAAAAGTGTCTTATCTTGCTTTAGCTAGGAAATATAGACCGCAAACTTTTAGCTCCATTGCGGCACAAAATTTTATTACAACTACATTACAAAATGCTATAAGTATGGATAGAGTTTCTCATGCCTATCTTTTTACTGGTCCACGTGGAGTTGGAAAAACTTCTACTGCAAGAATTTTTGCAAAAGCTCTTAATTGCACTCAGTCTGATGGCGTAAACCCTTGTGGCAAATGTGAAAATTGTCTTGAGATAGTTGACGGAATATCTTTAGATGTTATAGAAATAGATGGTGCATCTAATCGTGGAATAGATGAAATTAGATCTTTGCGAGAAGTTATAAAATTTGTTCCAGTTAAAAGCAAATATAAAATATATATAGTTGACGAAGTGCATATGCTTACTAAAGAAGCCTTTAATGCACTACTTAAAACTCTTGAAGAACCACCAGAGTTTGTAATTTTTATTTTTGCTACAACTGATAGACATAAACTTCCTCCTACAATTTTGTCTCGTTGTCAGCAATACGAGTTTACGAAAATTCCATACGATGAGATGATGGATAATATTGTTAATATCTTAAATAATGAAAAAATACCTTTTGAAGAAGATGCCTTAAATCTTGTTATTAGAACTTCAGAAGGTTGTATGCGAGATGCTTTATCTGTTTTAGATCAAGTAATTGCATATACTGATGGCAACGTAGATTATAAAAATACTTCTTTCTTATTAGGAATATCAGATAAATATTTAGCCGATGAGGCGTTTGTTGCAGTTTTAAAAGAAGAACCAGACAAAATTCCAAATATTGTTTCAAAGATTGATGAAAAAGGCGTAGATTATAAATATATGGCAGAATGTCTTGTTGAGCATACAAGAAATATGCTTTTTTTTGCTGTAACAGATACGTTTCCTGATAAGGGTTATACTGCTACTGAAATTGATTTTTATAATAATCTTAAGAAATACGCTTCTGATAAAAGGCTTTATGCACTTTTTCAAGTGTTTCAAAAGTTGGTTAACGATTTAAAGTTTTACGATTTTTCAAGATATATTTTTGAGTTTGCGTTATTTAAGGGTGCCTCTTTATCTCAAGTAATACCGTTAGATAAAGTAAATTTACTACAAAATAATGTTAATACTGTTAAAGATGTTCCTTTAGTTAAACAAGAAAAAATAGTTATCAATAAAGATAATCTTGTAGAAAAAGAAGAAGTAAAAAAAGACGTTAGAGAAGAAGAGATAAAAAAATCTGAATCAAAAGCAGAAACTTTAAAAAAACTTGAAGAATTTATTTCTACAGATTCTTTATGGAATAAAGTTTTAGCAGAGATAAAAAAAGATGCTGGTCCTTTTGGTAGCAATATAGATTATGCTTTTCTTGTTTCTTCTAATGCAGAAAAAATTACTATTGGTTTTCCTGAGGATAGAAGTTTTCAACACGCTTTCTATAATAAACCAGAGAGAAAAGCAAAAATTCAAGAGATACTTAATTCCTTTGGCACTCCAGCTCCACGTATTGAAATAGTGTTAGAAAATAACAGTTTAGGTAAAAAAAAAGTAGCTAATGAAGATGTTGTTCAAGCAGAAAGCTATAAAGAAAGGCAAGCAAAAAAGATAGCAAAAGACGATATTGTAGTTAAAGAAGTTATAGACACTCTTGGTGGAGAAATTGAAACTATTGATATATTAGGTAATAAAATTAATAATTAAAATATAAAAATTTTTAGGAGGATATTCGTTATGAATATGCAACAAATTATACGACAAGCACAGAAAATGCAGAAAAAAATGGAAGAAGCTCAAGAAGAAGCATCTTTATTAGAGTTAGAAGCATCTGCTGGTGGTGGTATGGTTACAGTAAAAGTAAATGGCAAACAAGAACTTCTTAGTATTGTAATAGAAAAAGATGTCGTTAATCCAGATGATATAGAAATGTTACAAGATTTAATAGTAGCAGCAGTTAATGAGGGAATGAAAAAAGCACAAGCAGCTATGCAAGAAAAATTATCATCAATTACTGGTGGTTTAGGTCTTAATATGCCTGGTTTATTTTAATTAGTTATGGATCATATTAAAGTTTTTGATAATTGTGTTCATGAATTTTCAAGATTGCCAGGTATTGGAAAAAAAACTGCTACAAGATTAGCATTACATATTTTGAAAATGAAACATGAAAGAGTAGAAAAATTATCTAATAGTATATTAGAACTTAAAGAAAAAACTCTTTTTTGTATAGAATGTGGTGCAATATCAGAAAAAGAAATTTGTGGAATATGTGGCAATAACGCACGAGACAAAGATATAATTTGTGTCGTAGAAGAAGCAAAAGACGTTTTTTTTATAGAACATACTGGGCAATTTAGAGGGATTTATCACGTTTTAGGTGGCAAAATTTCTCCTCTTGATGGTATTGGACCAGCAGATTTAAATTTTTCAAAACTTATTGAGCGTGTTGAAAAATATAACGCAAAAGAAGTTATTATTGCAACTAATCCAGATGCCGATGGTGAAACAACGGCTTTATATATTGGTCGTATTTTAAACAAATTTAACAACTTGAAAATTACTAAATTAGCAAGTGGTATTCCTATTGGTTCGCATATTGAGTATGCTGATGAAATTACAGTTTTAAGAGCGTTAGAAGGTAGGCGAGAGATATAGAGTAACAAGGAGTTATTACTTAATGCCGAAAGAAATTTTAGTCAATTCAAATGCCGATGAAGTGCGAGTTGCAGTGCTTGACGGTGGAAATATATCAGAATTATTTATTGAAAGGATTAATAAAAAAAGTGTAGCAGGAAATATTTATAAAGGCAAAATAGTAAAGGTTTTACCAGGAATGCAGTCTGCTTTTATAGAAATTGGCTTACAAAGAGCAGCTTTTTTGCATATTGCAGATATTTGTTTGGAAAATTCAGATATGATGCCTTTTATAATGGAAGAAAGCGAAAATATAGTTGATGAGCAAGAAAAGATAGTTACACCTATTGAAGACGTTATTTCTGAAGGTCAAGAAATTATAGTTCAAGTAGCAAAAGATGAGATAGCAACTAAAGGAGCAAGGCTTACTACCCATTTAACAATACCTGGTAGATATATCGTTCTAATGCCTAGTTACGAACATATTGGAATATCTCGTAAAATTGAAAATGAAGCAGAAAGAGAAAGATTAAAAAATATTTTAACAGAAATCAAACCGAAAGGAATGGGTTTAATTGCAAGAACTGTTAGCGAAGAAATGACTAAAGAAGACCTTGAAACAGATTTGCAATATTTATTAAAAATATGGGATAATGTTAGTAAAAAAATAGAAAACTCTAATGCACCAGAATTAGTTTATGAAGATCACGATTTAATATATAAAATTCTCCGTGATATTACTACTAAAGATATTACAAGGATAATATCAGATAACCCCAATGATTTTGAAAGAATGAAAGTATTTTTAAAAGATTATTTTTCAAATTTAAATATAAATTTAGAATTGTATTTAAGCGATGTGCCCTTATTTG
This sequence comes from Mucispirillaceae bacterium, assembly GCA_045538075.1. Lineage (GTDB taxonomy): Bacteria > Chrysiogenota > Deferribacteres > Deferribacterales > Mucispirillaceae > JAZSQT01. The sequence continues at coordinate 2,028 of JAZSQT010000038.1, read as the reverse complement.
ATTTATATAATGTAGAAATAGAAATTAATAGAATATTAGACAAAAAAGTTTGGCTTCGTTCAGGTGGTTCTATTATTATTGATCAAGCAGAAGCCTTGACAGTAATTGATGTTAATACTGGAAAATACGTAGGCAAAAGAAATTTTGATGATACTATATTAAAAACTAATCTTGAAGCCTCAAGGGAAATAGCTCATCAACTTAAAATGCGTAATATTGGTGGTATTATAATCGTTGATTTTATAGATATGGAACGAGTAGAAGATAGAGAGAAAGTATTAAAAGCATTGGAACTATACTTGAAAGAAGATAGAGCAAAGGCATCAGTAGTTAATATTTCTCCTCTTGGGTTAGTTGAAATTACGAGAAAGCGAGTTCAAGAAAGTATTGCAAGAATGATGAGTGAACCTTGTCCTTATTGTGATGGTAGAGGGGTAGTTAAATCTAAAATCACAGTATGTTATGAAATAATGAGAAATTTAAGACGACTTGCACCAGAAAATAAGAATAAAACAATTATTATTGACGCCCATGAAGATGTTGCAGATTTGCTTTTAAATCATGAAAGCCAAGCAATAGATGATATTGAAAAAACTTATTCAGTATCAATTAGAATACAAGCAAATAATGATTATAATCACGATATGTATATGCTTACACCAACAAGGTATGCTTAAAAAATGGCTAATTATAATCGTAAAGACACATTTTATAAAAAAGCAAAAAAAGAAGGATATAAATCACGAGCAGCATATAAATTAAAAGAATTAAATAATCGTTTTAAAATGATTAAAAAAGGTGGAATAATCCTTGATTGTGGAGCAGCTCCTGGTGGTTGGAGCCAAGTTGCCTTAGAAATTGTTGGAAAATCAGGAAAAGTAGTTGCCGTTGATTTAGACGAGATTACTGGCATTAATAATGATAATTTTATCAGTATAATAGGCGATTTTACTACAGATGAAACTTGCAATAAAGTTTTAGAAATATGTGAAAGTTACGACACTGTTATATCTGATATAGCTCCTCATACAATAGGTATAAGAGAAAGCGACCATATAAATTCTGTTGAGCTTGTATCTTACGTTTTTGAGTTTACAAAAAAAGTATTAAAGGAAAATGGTTATTTTATATTTAAACTTTTTGAGGGTAAAAACCGTCAAGAATTAGTAAATAAGATAAAGAAAAATTTTAAAGAAGTAAAAATAATCCGTCCAGACGCAACAAGAGCTGGCTCTGTAGAAATATATATAGCTGCAATAGGTTATAAAAGGAGTTAAAATGCTTGATAAAAACGAACTTCAAGAATTACTTGTTAGGTTAAAGTTAGGAACAATATCAGTAGATAGTGCTATAGAAGAAATAGAAAAAAATTTTAATGATGAAAGCGATTATATTTCAAATGTTTGGAAAGATACAGTTTTTGAAAATATTATATTTTATAACGGAAAAAATCTTGATTACGTAAAAAATATTATAAATGAATATATAGAAAAACATTCTTCTTTTATATGTGTAGGTCTTGAAAATAATGTTATCACTGAACTTGCTGCAATATTTGATAATATAGATTTCGTTTATGATGCTGGTATGGTATATAAAATTTATAATGATATAGATGAAATTAATTATAAAACAGTTATTTTAGCGTCAGATAAATCTTATTTTAAAATATGTAGAGAAGTAGAAACTACATTGAATTTAGTAGGTATTAAGCCAGAAATTATTCTTGATATTTATCCAGACAAATTAGCAACTATTAAAAAGAGAATTATTGATGCAGATTGTGTAGTAATAGTTTCCCATAATAGCACCTTAACAGATATTGCTTCACTTGCATATAATAAACCAATAGTCTTTATTCCTACATCTAAAAATAAAGAATTTTCAATAAAAAGACATTCGTTGCCTATGGGAGTAGTTGCTGTAAATGTAGATTGTGGTTTTGAAGGTGGAATAGCTGTATATAGATTTGCTAATATGAAAAATAATAAATAGATATTATTTATTTATTTTAATTTTAATAAATCT
>JAZSQT010000003.1:0-5598 GCA_045538075.1 Mucispirillaceae bacterium | reverse complement strand
TAAAAAAATAAATTAAAGTTTAACTTAAACTATACATTGTAACTATTTAATAAAAAAGATTATTTTGGTTTATTATCTCTAATATTTTTTTACTTTACTAACATCTTTATCCATTGCCATTTTACGAGATGTTTCTTTATTTTATGTTTTTATCTAATTTAGATAAAAAATTTTTATTACAATTAATACAACTACACCATATATATTTTCTTAATTTAACAATTAAAGAATTTATTGACTAAATACTTAGAAATTAAATGTTATTTGATTTAAAATATAACATAAATGATATTTTTAATTTTGAAATTATTATTTACGTAGCCACCAATCATAATATTTTACAGATAAAACTTTACTTGCAAAATTTTTAGCCTCCTTTGAATTTAACCTTTTTACTGCATTCTCTATCCATATTTCAGCTTGTTTATTTCCTTTATCTAACTCTTCTTTTAAAGTAAAAATTAACTCCAATACATCAGCATCTCTTGCATATATAGCTTCAATAGAATTACCATTATTAAATTCATCAATTAAATCAACATAAAATTTTGAGTGTTCAAAATTTTTAAAAATATCTGAAATTGCCTTTTTCTCATTTTTTACAACGTATTCTTTCTGAAACATATTTATATCACCAGTTCTTGTCTCTGGTATATCATGAAAAAGACATAAAATTGCTGTTTTATTAGCGTCTGCTTCACTATTTTCCATAGATAACATAAAACCTATGATTGCTGTTCTAAAAATATGTGAAGAAATATTTTGGTTACATGAGCCTAAAAAATCGAAACCACTTCTTTTGAAATTAGAAAGCATTCCAACTTCAAAAATAAAATTAACTAAATTATCGTATTTATCTTTCATCAATTACTCTTTTAGCCTTACCAGTAAATCTTTCTATTGATTTTGGCATAACAAGAAGAATTTTAGGTCTAATTTGCAAAAGTGATGTTAATTTATTCGTAAGATTTTCTAAAAAAACTTTTTGTTTCTTCATCTCATCAAAAAACATAGTATCATTAGTTTCAATATGCAATTCCATAACATCTAAGACACCTTTCTTTTTAAGATAAATCATATAATGAGGAGTTATGTTATCAAATTTACCTAATGCTTCTTCAACTTGAGAAGGATAAATATTTACTCCATTAACGATAAACATATCATCTGTGCGACCTCGTGGTTTTTCCATTTTTATAAATGACCTACCACATGGGCATTTATCTCTATATAGTCTTGTAATATCACGTGTTCTATACCTAATCATTGGCATAGTCTGTCTATCTAATGTTGTAATTACAAGTTCACCTTCTTCTCCTTCTGGTAATACTTCTAATGTATCTGGATTAATAATTTCAGGGTAATACACATCTTCATTTATATGCAAACCTGATTGACATAGACATTCACCTGAAACTCCTGGCCCCATGATTTCAGACAATCCATAATTATCTGTTGCTTTTATACCTAATTTACTTTCAATTTCATTTCTTACACTTTCTCCCCACGGTTCACTACCAAAGAAACCGTATTTAAGAGATAAGTCTTCTTTTTTATATCCATATTCTGCCATTGATTCAGCAATATGGAGTGCGTATGATGGTGTGGAAACAAGTGCAGTTGTTCCATAATCTTTCATAACCATTAATTGTCTTTGGGTATTTCCACTTGATATTGGTATAACTGCTGCTCCAATATGTTCTGCACCGTAATGAAGCCCAAAACCTCCAGTAAACAAACCATACGTAAAAGATATTTGAATTATATCATTTTCAGTTAATCCACCCATAGTTAATATACGAGCTATTATATTTTTCCATAATTCTAAATCATGTTTTGTATAACCAACGACAGTAGGCTTGCCAGTAGTTCCACTTGATGAATGAATACGAACAACTTTATTAAGAGGAACGGCAAACATACCATAAGGATAATTATCACGCAAATCAGATTTTACAGTAAAAGGTAACCGTTTAATATCATCTAATGTTTTAATATCATCAGGTATAATTTTTAAATCATTAAATTTGTCATTAAAGCATTTTATATTATTATATGCACTTTCTACTGTAGATTTTAACCTAGCAAGCTGTAGGGAACGCATATCATCAATATTCATTGTCTCAATTTCTTTTTGCCAAAACACGATTTTATCCACCTTATACACAATTAGTCTATACTATTTATTATAAACTTCTTCACCAGATAATATTTTAACATTTTCTTTCTTTAATAATTCCAATGTTTCATCTGTATCTTCAAAACGAAAGAACATAATTGCATAGTCAGCAGATTTTTCAACATAAGCATACATATATTCTACACTAATATTATTAGCTTTTAACAAGGTTAATATAGTAGCTAATCCACCTGGTTTATCTGGAACAGAAACGGCTATCACATCTGTTGCTCCAACAGTAAAATCTTTTTCTCTTAACAAGCTATATGCTTTTTCTGGCTCGTTAACTATCAACCTTAAAATACCAAAATCTGACGTATCTGCTAAAGAAAGGGCTCTAATATTAATATTATTATTGCCAAGAAATTCTATTACATCACTTAGCCTTCCAGACTTATTTTCAATAAACACAGAAATTTGACGTATTTTCATAATTAACCTCCATTCTTTCTTTTATCAACTACTCGTTGTGCTTTACCTTCAAATCTTGTTATAGACTTAGGTTCAACTAATTTTACTTTAGCTGTAACACCTATTATATCTTTAATATCTTTTTCTAAGGATTTTGATAAATATTGTAACTTTTTAATCTCATCAGAAAAGAATTCGCCATCAGCTTCAACTAAAACTTCTAATGTATCTAAATTCCCTACTCTATCTACTGTAAGCATATAGTGTGGTAATACACCACTTTTATTCATTAATACGGCTTCTATTTGAGATGGAAAAACATTTACTCCACGAATAATAAGCATATCATCGCTTCTTCCTTTTACTTTTTCCATACGATAGAATGTTCTTCCACATTTACATGGTTGCACCATTAATCTACTTAAATCCCTTGTTCTATAGCGAACTAAAGGCATTGCTTCTTTAGTTATGGTAGTAATAACAAGTTCACCAACTTCGCCATAAGGTAGAACTTCCCCTATTTCTGGATTAATTACTTCTACAAAAAAATGATCTTCGTTAATATGCATTCCATTTTTTGCTTCTATACACTCACATGATACCCCTGGCCCTATAATTTCAGATAGTCCATAAATATCAATAGCATCTATACCCCAACCTTCTTCAACTGTTTTTCTCATTTCCGATGTCCATGGTTCAGCACCAAATACACCAACTTTAACTGGAAAGTTTTTAATATCTTCTCCAATTTCTTTTGCTACCTCTAATAGATTAAGTGCATAAGATGGTGTGCAACAAATGCCAGTAACATTTAAATCTTTTAACAGCATAATTTGCCTTTTAGAATTTCCTCCAGAAGCTGGTATAACAGATGCACCAATTTTCTCTCCACCATAGTGAGCTCCAAGTCCTCCAGTAAATAAGCCATATCCAAAAGCAACTTGCAACACATCATGTCTGCTTAAACCAGCACTAGTTAAGGAACGTGCCATTACTTCTGACCAAATATCAATATCTCTTTGAGTATAACCTACAACAGTAGGTTTACCAGTTGTTCCACTTGAGGCATGTAATCTTACAACTTGACCTTGAGGAACAGTAAAAAGCCCAGTAGGATAATTATCTCTCAAATCTGTTTTATAAGTAAAAGGAAATTTTTCTATATCTTTAAGATTGTTTACTTTGTATGGATCTGCTTTTGCTTTATCAAAACTATTTCTATAGAATGGAACAGTTTCGTAAACTTTTTCTAAAATATTTTTTAATCGCTTTAATTGTAATGCTTCAAGTGCTTCACGTGGCAATGTCTCAAATTCATTATTCCATATCATAAATATATCCCCTAAAACTTTTTTTAGGGTATCAAAGATGATAAGCTAAGTCAAATATTAAGATATAAAATAAATAAAAAAAAGATAGTCATACCTAAGATACAACTATCTTTTCAATGCATTGAAAAATAATAGATTAGATAGACTCTTTAAAAAGTTTACCTACAACAAATTTCGGTGTTTTTTTAGCAGGAATAACCATTGGCTCTCCTGTTTTAGGATTACGACCTTTTCTTTCTTTGCGTTCAGAAACAGTAAAAGTTCCAAAGCCAACGAGTGTAACTTTTTCACCTTTTTTAAGTGTTTCCATAACTGAGGCTTCAAAAGCAGAAAGAGCTTTTTCAGCTTCTACTTTTTTTAAGCCTGATTTTTCCGAAATACTGTCAATGAGTTCCTTCTTATTCACACGAAACCTCCATTAATTAATGAATATGAACTACAATACATAAAATGTATCTCTTGCTTTAAATTTAACTCAAACAACAAAAAGTATTATATCCTATATATCAGATATTACGTTTATAATCAACAATACATTCAATAAAAATATTAAAAAATCAATATTCAACAAATTTAAGAAATTTAATATTAATACCCAAATAAAATAAATGCAAGTTATTTTATTAATAATTCTGCAATTTGAACTGCATTTGTTGCTGCACCCTTACGTAACTGGTCTCCACTAACCCAAAATGATAATCCATTTTCGCAAGAAATATCTTCTCTAATACGCCCAACATGACATAAATCTTGTCCTGCAGCATTTAATGGCATTGGATAAACTTTATTAAGAGGATCATCAATAAGTTTAACTCCATTAGCATTAGACAATAACTCTATAGCTTTTTCTCTTGTGATTTTCTTTTCTGTTTCAATAAATACACTTTCTGAATGAGCAGTTAAAACTGGAACACGAACACAAGTTGCACTAACCGAAATTTCATTAGAGTGAAGCATCTTTCTTGTTTCATTAAACATTTTCATTTCTTCTTTAGTGTACCAATTTTCAGTAAAACTATCAACGTGAGGTATAACATTAAACAATATTTGATGTGCAAACTGTTCAACGTTAATATTTTCACCATTAACCCATGCTTTAGTTTGAGTTTTAAGCTCTTCCATCGCTTTAGCACCTGCTCCAGATGTTGATTGATAAGAAGATACAACTACCCTTTTAATTTTAGCATAATCATGTAAAGGTTTAAGAGGAACAAGCATAATGATTGTAGTGCAATTTGGATTAGCAATTATACCATTATGTTTAAAAGCATCTTCTGGATTAACTTCTGGAACGACGAGAGGAACGCTATCATCCATTCTAAAAGCTGATGAGTTATCAATAACAACTGCTCCGGCTTTAGCTGCAATAGGTGCAAATTCTAATGACCTTGAACCTCCTGCAGAAAAAAGTGCAATATCAACATTACTAAAAGAATCTTTAGTAAGTTCTTCTACAGTATATTCTTTACTTTTAAATTTTAATTTTTTTCCAACTGATCTTGATGAAGCCAATAATTTAAGCTCTGCAATAGGAAAATTTCTTTCTTCTAATATTTGAAGAAATGTTTCACCAACAGCACCAGTTGCACCTGCTATAGCAACATTGTATGCTGATTTTTTTTCAAGTTTGCTCATTTTTAGTGCCTCTCCTAAATTTATAAGATAAATTAAGTCGGA
>JAZSQT010000174.1:0-8286 GCA_045538075.1 Mucispirillaceae bacterium | reverse complement strand
AAAATGGTATCTCAAGATTATAGAAAAAAATTAAAAATGAAGTAAAATTATAAATATAATATTGAAAAAATTTTTTTTTGGTATAAATTGTAAGTTATGATTAATGCGTTATATAGTGCTTCATCAGCAATAAATGTTGCTACTACAGCTTCAAGTGTTACAGCAAACAATATTGCTAATGTGAATACGCCTTCTTTTAAGTCTAAGATGTCTGTTCTCCATGATATGAGTAATGGGGGAGTTAATCTTTCTGCGATAAAAATTAATAATCAAAATGGATATATTATTCCTACTGGAAATCCATTAGATATAGCAATTTTAGGGCAAAGAAAAGATGATGAAGAACCAATATTAGACTATTATTCTCAAATTATGAACAATAGGTTTTCTATTGATGATTTAGGCAATTTACGTAGTCCTCAAGGAGATATTCTTTTTACTGGTGTAGGAGGTAATGTTCGTCTTGATACTTCAGGTAATTTATATTCAGACAATAAATTAATCGGACATTTACAAGTTGCAAATAATGCTCCACTTCCTACTGGCTCATCAATATTATCTGGCTATAGAGTTGGTTCAAATGTTAATATCGCTGACGAAATGGTTGATAATATGGTAAATTTAAGATATTTACAGTTAAATGCCGTTACTGTTAGAACAAGTGACGAAATGCTTGGCACTATCTTAAATATGAAAGGTTGATTCTTTTATTATCTAAAAATTAACTAATAAAATAAGGGTCTTTATCAATTTTTAGCATCATTGAGCCTTTTTTTATTTTCTCAAAGGTATTATTTGCAATAGCAATAGCTTGATTAATAGAAGAATTATTATAGGATTTTAACAATATAGTCATTCTGTATCTATTTTTTATTACATATATATTTGCTTCTTTTGGACCTAATACAGATATATTTTCTACATATTTTTTTATTTCTGAAGCAATAATTTGTGCAACATTTTTACATTCTTCTTCTTTCGTATAAGAAATAAGCAAATGTAAAAGTTTTGTATATGGAGGAAATCCTATATTTTTGCGTCTTTCAAGTTCATAGTCATAAAAATCATTATAATCGTAATCTTGTATAAATTTTAAAATTGGATTTTCTGGCATATAAGTTTGAATATATACTGAACCATTTAGTGAATCACGCCCAGCACGACCTGCGACTTGAATAAGCAATTGAAAAGCTCTTTCTATACTTCTAAAATCAGGCATTGAAATAATATTATCAATATTTAAAATACCTACTAACGTTACCTTTGGAAAATGTAAACCTTTTGCTATTAATTGTGTTCCAACTAAAATTTGAGCTTCGTTATTTTCAAATTTTTTTAAAAACGATGATAACTTTTTTATTGTTGAAGCATTTTCTAAATCTATGCGAATTACTTTATTTGGAAACATTGTTTCAAGAAATTCTGCAACTTTTTCGGTGCCTATACCCCATTCGTTTATATCATTGCTTCCACATCTATTACATATAGTTTTTTTATAATTTGTATCACAATATCTACAAGAAGAAATATTTTTGCTTTTATAGTAAACTAAACCTGATGAACAATTATTACATACTATTAAGTTGCCACATTTTCTACAATAAAGGGAAGTTGAGTATCCTTTTCTATTTATAAATAGTATTACTTGTTCGCCTTTTTCAATTGTTTCATGAATTTTATCGTATAAAGGTTCAGAAATTATATCACCAACTAAATCGTGCTCATGTAAATTTACTATTTCAATTTTTGGCAATGTAGCATTTTTTGGACGCTCATTTATCTTGTGTAGGATATATTTGTTTAATTTAACATTATAAATTGATTCAATAGAAGGTGAGGCACTACCCATAACTATTGGAATATTTAATATACTCGCATATAATACTGCCATATCACGCAAGTGATAGGGTGGTGCATCTTCTTGTTTAAAGGATTGCTCATGTTCTTCGTCAATTATTATTAATCCAAGATTTTTTGCTGGAACGAATAAGGAACTTCTTGTTCCAATTAAAAAATTAATTTTCTCTTTCGCAAAAGATAAAAATGCAGTTTCACGCTTTTTTGATGGTAATTTAGAATGAAAAATTAAAGGTTCATAACCAAATCTTAAAGCTATTCTATTTGTAAGTTGTGGCGTAAGGGAAATTTCTGGAACAATATATAAAACTTGTTTGCCACTATCTATAACTTTACGAGCAATTTCAAGATAAACTTCAGTTTTACCACTACCAGTAATTCCATATATTAAGTGTTTTGAAAAATTGTTTATTTCTATATCTTCAACAATTTTAAGCTGAGTAGGAGTAAGAGATACAGTAATTTTTTCAATCTGTTTTTTTTCAAAATCTTCTGCTGTTTCAATATTTAGTAATTTGTCAGATATTACACCTTGTAATGCTAAACCATAGGAAACTCCATAATAATTTGCAAGTCTCAATATAAAATTAATCCAGTGTTGAGAAAATAATGGTTCTTCATCGTAACATAATATTACATCTTTACATTGAAAATTTGGTTTATCGCATTCTTTAATAATTATACCAGTTACTTGCCTATTACCAATGGGAACAACTACACGCTCACCAATTTTATGATTTGCCATAGATGAATAAGTGTAAATTCCATTTTTAGGAATAGGGACAAGAATATCGTAATACTTTCTACTCATAAATAATTATAGTTAAATTAAAGTTGTCCATTTTTTACCATTTCTTTAAGTTGTCTTTTTAAGACTTTACCAGTTGCAGTAAGAGGTATATTGTCAATAATTTTAATTATTCTTGGTTGTTTAAAGTTTGCTAATTCACTTTTTAAATAAGTTTTCAATTTTTTTTCGTCAATAGTAGTATTTTTTAGAGGTTGAATATAGGCAGAAACAATTTCACCGTGTTCATAAGATGGGATACCAATAACTGCTACAGCTTCAACATTAGGAAATTTGTAAATAATTTCTTCAACTTCTCTTGGATAAACATTTATGCCTTTAGTAATTATTAAATCTTTTTTTCTATCAACGATAGTAATATAACCATCATCATCTATTACTGCCATATCACCAGTAAAAAGCCAACCATTTTTAATAGCATCATCAGTTGCCTTTGGCATACCCCAGTAACCTTTCATTACATTAGAACCTTTAACGATTAATTCCCCGACTTTTCCGTGAGGAACTTCCATTTCATCTTGGTCAACTATTTTTACTAATACATCAGGCAATGGTTTTCCAACAGTTCCAGGTTTTTGAATATCAAAGCTGTTAAAGGATACAACAGGAGATGCTTCAGAAAGTCCGTATCCTTCTATAACTGATTTGCCAAATTTTTCTTTAAATTTATCAAAGGTTTCCATTGGCAAAGGTGCACCACCAGACATATGGCATTTTATGGGATAAGCAAATTTTAAAAACCAGTTAGAAAATTTTATTTTAGCTAATGTAGAAAAAACTTGAGGAACGCCCGCAATAAATGTTGGTCTTTGAAAAAGTAATAAGTTTTTAAAAGATTTTTTCACCATTTCTGTTGCAGAAGCAAGGATAATTATTGATGCTCCTACATAAACTGGCATCAATAAACAAACTGTAAAAGTATAAGTATGAAACATTGGTAATAAAACTAAAAATTTATCTTTTTTTGTAATATTAACGACTGGTGAAAGAGCAGAAATATTAGATAGTAGATTTTTATGGGTTAACATTGCTCCTTTTGGGTGTCCTGTTGTGCCAGATGTGTATATAAACATGGCAATATCATTCGTATCAATATTAGTATCAATAGGCTGACACGAAAGTCTTTGACTATTTTCATATAAATTAATTGTATAAGGAATAATGTTATCAAAAGAAAATACTTCTTTTAATGATTTAGATACTTTGCGAACATTCGTAATAATATCTTTAAAATGACTACTCGTTATTAAAAAATGACTTTCACTATTATCAACAATGTAAGAAACTTCTTTGTCCTTAAGAAATACATTTATTGGAATAACTATTCCTCCACAGGCAAGAATAGCAAATACCGAAAATATAAATTCTGGTGAATTATTTAGCAAAAGTATTACTTTGCTTCCTTTTGTAACACCTTTTTCTTGTAATAATCTTGAAAATCGGCATATAATTTGACTTGCTTCTGCATATGTATAATGATTATTTTCAAAAGAAATAAAACGTTTTTTAGGGTTTTCATTTACTTGGTATAAAAACATCTCTGTAAGATTAGAAAAATTCATAAACACTCCAATAAAAAATTAAAACAATTCTATATTTATATTTTTTAAATTTCTTAATAATTTAGCAATAGGTAATCCAACTACATTATCGTAATTACCATCAATTTTTTCTATCAAAAAAGAGCCATAACCTTGAATTGCATAAGAACCAGCTTTGTCAATATATTCATTAGTGTTAAGATATTTTTCAATATCGTTGTTATCGTAATTATAAAAGGTAACAAAAGTTTCATCTATAAACGAAATATGTTTATCATTATATGTATCAATACAGTAACAACCAGTAATTACACTGTGAGTTTTTCCTTTTAGATTATTTAATGTATTAAATGCGTCGTCTCTTGATATAGGCTTTCCATACACTTTGTTGTTACATACAACTATAGTATCTGCAGCAATAATAATAGCATTTTCTTTAATTCTATTTTTTACATCAATACATTTTTTATGGGCAATGAAAAGAGGTATTTGACAAGGTGATAAATCCTCATTATACAACTCATTAATATTTGAAACAACAATTTTAAAATCTTTTACAAACCTTGATAATAATTCTTTTCTTCTTGGTGAGCCACTTGCAAGAACTATACATTTATTCATTTTTAAATTCTAATTTTTCCCAATCACATAATTTTTCAACACTTTCATCTTTCTTTACAACTAATACTGGCGTATTATTTTCTCTACATAGAGTATATAAATCATCAATAGGCATTGCAAAATATGATTCAGATAATATTTCAGCTTTTTCTCCAGTTTCAGCAATAACACTTATTGAGGCATACAAGCTATCTTCTGATGGTATTATATTATTTTGAGGATACGTTGAAAGAGCGACATTTTTAAGGTTAATCATATTTATAACATTATTGTTGTTTAAAGGGTTAGGTATGCCAATTATAAAAGACTTTTTATCTTTTTTGCCAAATGATATGGCATTTCCAGAAAAATTTATAATAAAATTATTAACTCCTTTATTCTTTAAAAAGGAAGCTGCTTTATCTATAGCTATACCAAAACCTATATTTGCATTTTTTTCAACTTCTTTAAGAACTTCGTCTGCATAAACGCTATCTTTTTTTTCTAAGGTGATAGTAAAAAATGTATTATTTGTAGCAAAATTTATTGTTGTATATTCTTTCTTTTCACAAGAAATAATAAAAAAAATAAAAAATATTATAAGTAAAAAGGTATATTTATGTCGCACTTGTAACATCTATTCTCCTTTATATAAGTTTTAATATTATATCCATTTCGCTCTATTAATATTGCATTACAATTATGGCAGTAAGAATTATTATAATCTGTGTTATTAATATTGCCAATATATACGTATTTTAAATATTTGTCTGCAATATTTTTATAATTTATTAATAAATCAATATTTGTTGGTAGGAGATTGTATTTATAATTAGGGAAATATCTGTTAATATGAAGGGGAATGTAGGCAGATAAAGAAGATAACCATTGGCACATTTTTTCAAAAATTTCATACGTCCATAAATCTGGAACTATTAATGTTGTTATTTCAATATGCTTTTTAGAATAAAAAATAGTTTCAATATTTTTTTTGATTATATCAATGTCTCCGTGTAAATTTTCATAAAATTCTTTAGAAAAAGTTTTAACATCAATATTAAAAGCATTTATAAATTTTATTAAATCTTTTAAGGGTTCTTGATTTATGTAACCATTAGATATTAGAATATTTTTAGCTAAATATTTCTTGGTATTATGATATATATCATTTATTAATTCAATCCATATTGTTGGTTCATTATAAGTATATGAAATGCTACCACAACTATTTATTGTGAGAATATTTATTATTTTATCTATATTAAAAATTTCTCCACCCATTATATTTTGGCTAATATGATGATTTTGACAAAAATTACATTTCATGTTGCACCCATAACTACCAATAGAGAGTGTATTAGAGTTAGGCATAAAATGGTATAAGGGTTTTTTCTCAATAGGGTCAATATTTATTGCTGATATGTGATTATATGCTTGGGTATATAAAGAGCCATCAATATTTTTTCTGATTTTACAAAATCCAATACAATTTTGATTTATATTACAATTATTAGGACATAAATTGCATTGGATTTTTTTATTATCATTCTTTGTGAAATATTTTCCAAGAATCATTCTATTTTTGGCGATGAACCATTGCTTTAGCTAAAGAAGTAAGAGCATCTTTATATTGTGAATTAGGGAATGTTTCAAGATTATCAATAGCTTTATTTATATAGTTTATCATAATTTCTTCAGATTTATCTTTTATATTGTATTTTTCCATTAGATTAGTAATAAACTGTAAATCATCATTATTTTTATCTTCGCTAATAAAAATATCAGAAATTCGTGATTTTTCCTCGTTATTAGCAAGTTTAAGGAGAAGAATAACTGGTAAAGTTAATTTGCCTTCGTTTAAATCTGTGCCATTATTTTTGCCAGTAACTTTTGGATCTCCTAAATAGTCGAGAATATCATCACTCATTTGAAATGCTATTCCTAATTCTTTTCCAAAATTAGATAATAAATTACATTTTTCTTCATCTAAATTTGAAAGCCTTCCTCCAATTTCACAGGCAGCTGAAAATAAAACTGCAGTTTTTCTTTCTATTATTTGAATATAATCTTCCATTGATATATTAATATCAGCAGTTTTTATTAGTTGTATTACTTCTCCTTCGCTCATTTTCATCGCTGTAGCTGAAAGAAGTTTCTGTATTTCTTTGTTTCCATATTCTGTAAGAATAATATATCCACGAGAATACATGAAATCTCCACATAATACTGCAATATCATTTCCATATTTTCCGTTAGCACTAATCTTGTTTCTTCTATATTTTGCACCGTCAATAACGTCATCGTGAAGTAATGTTGCAGTATGGATATATTCTATAACTACTGAAAGCATTATATCGTTATTGCCAGTATAACCACACATTTTAGATGATAATATTAAAAAAGCTGGTCGTAACCTTTTTCCTCCACTGGAAAAGATGTAAGAAATTACTTTGTTAATCAATGGAATATCAGTTTTTAGATGAGTTATTAATGCATCTTCTACTTTTTTGATATCATTTTTTATTAGTTCTAATGCTTCTTTTGACGTCATTACAAATTTTACCCCGATAAATTAAGATACATTATTATCAATATAAATTCTACTATTATTTGTAAACAAATTATTAGTTAATCGTAATATTTAAATAAAATTAATAACATAACATGTTTTTATAATTAATATTTATTTTTTGTAACTTATTGATATAATAGTTGAAATTTTTATCAAAAGTTCTTGGCAATAATCGTTTTTTAGTGTAATCTATAATATCAATAAGTGTGTGAGGATTTTATGGATAAGGAAAAAAAAGGTGGAGCAGTATCTCCAGTAGGAATAGGTATTCTTGCGTTTGCTTCTGTAGTTATAGCAATATTAATTGTGTATTGGTTGTTACAAGTTTTATAATTATTGTTAAGCAACTGTCTTATTTTTATTAAACTGCTCTTTTAAGAGCAGTTTTTAATTATTCAATGTAAAATTTGCATACTCCTTCAATAAAGTAAATTCTTCATACGAATTATATATTTCTAATGGACTTTCAATAAATAATGAATATTGATTTAGTAATCGTTTGTTTACTGGATAAGAATAAATAGAAGTAAGGCATTTATTTGATGTTTTTTTACATTGGTATAAGTATGTTATAAAACACTGTTTATTTATTGAATTTTCTTTTAATAAGTTGTTAATTACTGAATAGGGTATCGTTGTAATTACAGAATCCTTTAATGCGTAAACAGAGTGAGAGTTTAGAGATGGAGTTATATAATTCGTAAATCCATATCCTCTATTTTCTGGTATAAATTTTATAATCATTGAACTTTGAAAAATGCCAAAATTTATATTTACAGAAAGTAATCCTTTCTCTACTAAAATAAAGAAAGGACTTTTATTTTTCTCAGATACTAACTCTACACCTTTTTCAATGTTTTTTTTGCTACCATTCTTTATTAAAATTTCTTTTAATTCCATAGGAATTT
>JAZSQT010000188.1:0-4746 GCA_045538075.1 Mucispirillaceae bacterium | reverse complement strand
GTAGAATCTATTATTATTAAATTGTTTGATAAAAAATTACCAAATTTTATTATTCCTGACAAAAGTAAAGAAGATTTTGAAGAAAATAAAAAAAGATTAAAATCTTCTGTAAAAGGATTTATCTCTGACACTTCTGATATAGAATATTATAGAAACAATTTAACAAAAGAACAAATTTTAGAGAAAGCAAAGGAAATTAAAGAATTAAAACTACTACTTACAATCTTTGAATAAAATAAATAGAACTCCTCAAGAGAGGAGTTCTATTATCCTTGTTATACTTAGTTAAATTAATTACTCAGATTTATCACCAAATATTTTACCAAGAAATGATCCTTCATTTAATTCTATTTTTGTAGGAGTTAACACTTCTTTTTCTTTACCTTTGCCTACACCAAGTCTGCCGTCAGTATTATCTCCCCATGCAAGAAAATCTTGACCATCAAAAGCATAAACAGAACCATCATGATACAAAATTACTCCTATTGTATCAAGAATTTTAACTGGTTTATCTTTAAACCCCTTTTTCTTCCTCCTAAAATTATTTTATTGCAGTTATTTTATATTCTTTCTCTGTTGTTATGGTACTTTGAGTTGATAAATCTATAGTATGATAACGCATAATTATAACAGCAGAATGTGTTTCAGTAATTGTTGCTTTTGGATTGATTGAAAATGTTAAGGATATTGGACTATTAAGTACTGGATACGTGGTATTATCGTCTTTATAACCACCAAAACCTGAATTAACATGACTAGTTATACCATATGAACCTTCAACTAAAAAATAAGGATCAGAAAAAGTAACTTGGAACAGAGGATAACCACTACACTCAATAGCATTATCTATTTTGATAGATGTAACACCTTTTTCAAAAACAATATCATTCATATTAAATACACATTCACCAATAGGAGGAAATTTTTTATATGACTCAGTTAATGGATTATCAATAATATCAGTCATATTACCAGGTATATAAATGTAACCATCTGGTAAGGCTGATGGTAAATTACTTGAACCACTTGGTAAAGCTGGATTACTTGGTGTTTCTGATACATCACTACACCCAAATAAACCATAAACTAACAAAATAGTTAATAAAATTTTTTTCATTTTTCTTCCTCCTAAAATTTAAATTTTATATTTATTCAACGCTAATATTTACATATCCTATTCTAAATATACTGAAAAATAGCATTTCTAATTAAAAACAAATATATAACACTATAATTAAATGAATTTTATTAATTAATCAAGCAAAAGTTTATTATATAAGAATATAATAAACTTAAAAATGTATTGAGACTTTCTTGAAATTAGCCTTATGATAAAATAAGGCTATAAATTTAATTTGAATAAGATTTAAGAATATCTTTAGATAGATTTTTATAATCATTTATGTGTGAATTAATATCAATTTCATTCATCTTACTATTTACGAAATCTTCTAAATCTGATTTAAAAGATGGTGTATTTAAATTTAATTTTGATAGTTCATCAATTGTTATACCAGAGCAATCTACATTTATTTCATTTTTTTGTTCATTACATGCGTTTCTATTTGCACTTGTAGGATAAGTTCCAAAAGTTTTTCCTAATTGATCTTTTGCTGCTTTTATTATGGCTTTATCCATAATATTTGGATAACAACAATAAATATTGGCACGTCTAATACATCTGGAAGAACGATTTATTTCATATTTTTTACCAAATATTGAAAATCTATCACAACCTGCTTCATATTTATGGCAATATTGACCTAAATAAATACAAGTTCCAGTTCTATCTCCAGTTTTATATACATTTTTTAATGTTGATAACATTATTTCATTTGTATCACATTGTCCACCAGTAAATGTATCAACTACTTTTCCTGCTATCACACTTATTGGATTATCTGACATTAAACCCCATTGAACCATTAAATCGAAAACACCTCCGTAAAAAATAGCTATAGGACCACCTACAAGATTTTCAATACCAAGTTTTAGTGCAAGATCTCCTACGTCTCCACCAGCTATACTTTTATATATAGATTCTGTTACGGCTTCTCTATTTGATTCATTTCCATTATATTTATTTGTTCCAATATCTTCGCAACAATTATTACCAATACCATCAATAGTGGTTACATCTCGTTCTCTACAAGTCATCATTTGCCCATTAAATATTTTAACAGTATTTAAATCACAAGTTTTATTATCATTAGTAGCATGCGAGTTGTTTATAAAAAATAAAAAAAATAATAATATACATATAATCTTCATAATAATCTCCTATTAGTATAATTTTTTAGCATAATGACTATCACTTATAATTGGGTGCCTTGACATATAGGCATTCTTGTATTGATTTATTAATTTCATATCATCAGCACCTCTATTCATTTCAGTGCTAAATAAATGGTATGATTCAAGATAATTATCATATGCGGCTTTTTGTAAAATTTGTAATTTTTTTTCCATCTCATTTATTCTAAATGTTAATACATGATCTATTAATCCTGCTTTTTCAATTTGAGATTTTATATCACTGATTGTATAAAAAAAGTTACTAACAATAACAGATATATACTCATAAGTAAGTTGGTATCCAGCAACGATTTTAAAATTATCGGTAAATTTTTTAAGAAGAGTATCATCTATACTATATTGATTAAGAAATTTATATACTGGTGATTGAAACATCATCAAAAAATTTAAATCAGTAGGTTCTAATTCGTTTCTATTTGTAAATTTTGCATAAATTTCATCTACTGTATTATTAGCTTGTTTAATGATTGGGATAATTTGAATTTGTTCTTGTCCTATTTTTCTTCCATTTGTTCCTATGGTAACCACAGGTATATTTATACTATCTTTATATTTAGGGTTTTTATTAATTTTAATGTCGTCTTTATTTCCATGCGTTAATAGGTTGATTAATCCACCTACACCTTCATTACTGATGTATATAGCTGAAGTATATCCAACTCTATAATCTTCTCCATCATTTGGAGTGCCAGTTTTTTCAATATAAATATCGCCTAATAATGAATATAGAATTTTTTTAAAATTATCTTCTCCAAATACTTCTATTATATTATTTTTAAAGATAGTATCTTTCTCTAAGTTTTTCCAAAGTGTTTCAAAAAAACCTTGTTCTCCTCTAAAAAATTCTACTGGGCAATCATCAGGTTTATTAACACACCCAACAATATAATCTAAATTATTACTAACTTCTTTTGCTGCTGAGTTCATCACAGATACAGCATTATTAAACATATTATCTTTGCCATTGCCAATTTTAGTGGCAATTGAGCTATTAGCAAGTTTTTCGCTGAGAGCATTTCCTGCAGCATTAAGAACAGCACAACTATCTAACTGCATACCATTAATTATTCCAGACATTTGATTTAAAGTATTTAGCAAATCTGTGCAAGAAGGACATAAAACTTGCATCGCAAGATTAAATGTATATCCAGGTGCTTGTTGAATTAATCCTTTTAAAAAATTAACGATAGCATCTTCATTATATTGAAAAGCACCCATATCAATACTAATTCCAGAACAACCTGCAGATATATTTGGTCCGCTCACATTAAAGGGATGTTGTGGTGCAGATGGTGTTGCCATAGTAAAAGAACCACCACTAAAACCAACTGCACCTTGATTTTGTATAGTAGATCCACCTTGAGCTGTAATATTTCCCCATACATCATCTAACCAGTTAGCATAAGCTACTTGATAATTTATAAATAAGAATAAAAATAAAAATTTAATAAGAAATAAGTTCTTCATTTATATCTTCTCCTAAATATGATAATCCTTTCAAAGCAAATTTTTCTAAGTCAGATAAGACAGTTAGACCAGTCGCAATTCTTTGATATTTTACTTCTCCATTTTTATTTTTAAGAACTATGAAAATGTCTGGAGTAATATTTATATTAAATCTTAAAATATCGCTTGGTGAGTGGGATATTTCCTTATACAAAATATTCCAACCGTATTTTTCTTGAAACCAATTAATAATAGGTTTTTGTTGTTCACAAAAAGAACAACTTTGTGAAACATAAATAACGAGACCAGCATTATTTTTATATTTTAGAAGAGTGTTTTTAGATATTTCATTAATTTTTGCTATAACAAATTTTTCCTTATATGGTGATTCTCTAAAATATTCTAAGTCAGGCATTAAAGTTGGATTAGTAGTTCTTATTTGTTCGTCTTTATTCGTATAAACTATTGCTTTATTTGCGATCCAATTAACGAGTTGTCTATAAGCTGTAATATTTTCTTCTGTAGGATACATTATAGATACTTTTCGTGCTTCTGGCTCTATTTTTTGAGCTATCTCGTCAGGATCTAAATTATCCAATATATCCCATGGGATTTTTGCTTTTTTGGGAAGAGTTTTAAATTCTTCTTTTTTTTCAATATTATTTTCTGAATTACTTTCTTCTTTGATGCATTCTTTTTGGTACCAAAACCAACCACTACCATTTGTATTATTCCAATAACTACCTATTTCTCCTTGAGAACATTCATTAGAATAAGAGTTATTTGATAATAAAATAAAAGACATAATCAAAAATATTTTTTTCATCATTTTATAATCCTTATTTATATATAAAGAGTGAGTGTGATTTTTTTCACTATTCACTCTTAAATAAATTTAAGGAGCTAAAAAAATGATAAGGAGAAATTAAAATGAAAAAAAATTTTAGTTTTAAGTTAAAAAAATGTAGTAAAAATATTTTTGTA
>JAZSQT010000033.1:0-13010 GCA_045538075.1 Mucispirillaceae bacterium | reverse complement strand
CTCCCTTGCCGGTATTTAATTTTTATATAACAAAATTACATCTTGATATTATAATAATGAAAGTGTAAATCTAAATTAAATTAATTTAAAGGATTTTTATGACAGAATTCAATGAACTTATAAAAACTGTTGCAAAATTGAGAGATAAAGATGGTTGTCCTTGGGATAAAGCTCAAACTCTTTACTCAATGAAAAAAGATATGATAGAAGAAGCCTTTGAACTTCTTGAGGCTTTAGATAATAAAGATATTGATAATATTAAAGAAGAACTTGGCGATTTGCTTCTTCATGTAGTAATGCATTCTCAAATAGCAGGTGAAGAAAAATTATTTAATATCTCAGATGTTATTAAAGAACAAAATGAAAAACTTATTCGCCGTCATCCTCACGTTTTTTCAAAAGAAACCTTAAAAACTAAAGAAGAAGTATTAAAAAAATGGGAAGAAATAAAAAAACAAGAAAAATCAGAAAAAAAACAACCAAATTCTATTCTTGATAATGTTCCATCTTCTCTACCGTCTTTATATAAGGCTCAAAAACTACAAAAAATTGCTGCTAAAACTGGATTTGATTGGAAGAATATTAATGATATTTTTCTTAAATTAGATGAAGAAGTATCTGAGTTAAAAAATGCTATAAATAATAATGACATTGAAAATATTTCTGAAGAATTAGGCGATGTATTATTCGTCTTATCAAATATTGCAAACCATTTAAAAATTGATGCAGACGAATCTTTAAGAAAAAGTAATCAAAAATTTAAAAGAAGATTTTTGTTTATAGAAAATTCATTAAAAGATGAAGGAAAAAACATAGAAAATTCTTCTTTAGAAGAAATGGAAAACCTATGGCAAAAGGCAAAAGAAAGTAACTTATAAAATTTCATCATTTAGTATTTGTAATGTTTTTTCATTATCGTCAGACTTATAATCAACTATCTCTTTAAGTCTTGCTTTATATTTTTCTTTTACTTTACTATCTGTAGCCAATTTAATAGCTTCTTCGTAAAATTTTTCTGCATTTTTTACATCTTTTTCTTCAAAATAACATTCTGCTCTAATATAATATATTTCATGAATATATTTTTTATCAGATAAATTTTTCTTTCTTGATAATGCTTCATCTGTTTTATCTATTGCTTGATTATATTTTTTCAACCCATAAAGAGAATATGCAGAATAATATAGACCGACATAAGCATCGTAATTATTATTCAACTCTAATGCTTCATTATAAATATTATTGCTTACAATATATAATTTTTCATAAGCATTTGATAATTTATAATATAATGATATTAATTTATATATAGCTAACTTTAATTCACTATCTTTAATATGGCTTAATGAATTTATTATTTCAAGTAATTCATCTCCTCTATCAACAAATACGCCACTACTTGGCAAAAAAGATATAATTTTATCTATTATTAAATAAATATTATCAAAATCTTCATTTTTTAAGGATAATATAAGAGCTTCTTCAAAGGAATTTCTTGCTGCATCAATTCTATTTAGCTTTTCAGAAACAAGTCCTATACCATTTAATGCAGATACTGATATATCGTAATAATTTCTTGCCCTTCCAGTATCAAGAGCAATTCCAAATTTTTGAAGTGATTTGCCGTAATTACCATTTATTCTATAAGTTTCGCCCTCAATAATTAAACAAGAAAGGTATAACTTATCCATTGCAAATTTTTGAGATAAAGGTATAGATTTTTCGCAAGATTCATAGGCTTTTTCATATTCGCCCATTAATCTATAACAATCAGCAAGTCCGTAATAAATTGCAGCTTTTTCTTTCTCTGATAAATAATCGTATTTTAATACTGTTAAATAATTTTTCACTGCATTATTATATGCACCATCAAGGCGTTGAGTATCTGCAATATTTGATAATATTTTTATTGAGTATTCCTTATCTCCAACTTCTGAAGCAAGATTTAATGCTTCTTTAAACCATTTTATAGCTTTATCATACTCTTCTATTTCTTTATACGATAACCCAGTGTATAAAGAAATTTTTATTATACCCTTAACATCATCTTTTGCATTTTCTTTCATCATTAATGCTGCTTCTTCAAATATAGGTGCAGCTTCTTCATAATTACCGACAGAATATAACTCAAAGGCATCTTGAGTAGTTTTTATAATAACGTCTTGAGCAAACACAATTTGTGGCAGTATTAAAAATAAAAATAAAATTCTTTTCATCAGTTGCCTTATGGTAGAAGAAATTCAGCAGTTCCATTAGATAAATTTTTTAAATACGTTGCAATATCTTTATTTGCTGCAGCAGTCAAATAATATGTAGCTTTTGCAGTGCCATCGCCAGGATAACATAACTCTAATTTATTTATACCAGAAGCATCATTAAAAACATCATGAAGTATATAAATAGAGCAATTATCATTAATCTTTTCTTGTTGTATGCCCATTGATATTAAGTCTGAGTGTAACATAGCTCTATCTGTAACATTAGAGTTAGCTATGCGTGTTATTAATTTCTCTAATGCAACTTGACCAACAAATAATTTTGCTTGTAAGTTACCAGCTTTTGCAGATTTATCAATTAATGCCATTCCAGCTACTTCATTTTCTGGAACTCCTTTACCAGCATATAGCATAACACCTTGATAATACTCTCCTTCTGGATTTCCATTACTTGCTGTAGATTCAAAAATTGCATACGCTTCACTTTGTTTATTTTCTAATAACAAGATTTTACCATACTCAATTTTTGCTAATTCATTACCTAATTCTGATGATTTTAATATACAATCTAAACCAAATTCCATATCGTATTTAGTATCTTCAGATGTTAGTAACCTGCCAATTTCATACAACATATCACTATCTGCATTTTCTGCTGCTTTTTTAAGCCAATAAATAGCATCTTTTTTATTTTCTGATTCAAGAAGCAAACTTCCTAACAAAAATTGTGCATCTTTATATCCACTTTCTGCTGATTTTACTAAATGGTCGGCTGCTTGCTTAGATTTACCTTCAGAAACGAAAGTATTAAATTTCTCTCTCCAAGCATTATTATGTATTCCACCTGCTTGTCCACGTCTTTGGGGTCTATTATCTGTAACAGTAGTTACTGCAGGTGTTGCAGAAAAATTAATATATTCTTCTATAGTAAAAAAGCCTAATGCTTTAATATACATTGTAGCAGTAGTGCCGTATTTATTAGGTATTTTAGCATCTGCTCCAGCCTTAATTAACATTGAAGCAATATATCTATGAGAATTTGTTACTGCCGATAAAAGTGGAGTATATCCATAAATATTTAAAGCATTTACTGCTGCTCCTTCGTCTAAAAGCAATCTAACTATTTCTTGATAGCCACCATCACTAGCAAGGATTAATGCAGTATTTCCTAATCTATCCCTTGTATCAATATTAGCACCTTTTGATAAGGCATCTTTTACAATATTTGTATCGCCTCTTGTAGCAGCACTTAATAATCTATTGTTATTATAACTATTTGCATAAGAAATATTTGATAATGATATAAAAAGCACTAATACAAATATAACTTTTAATCCCAAATACTTAGCCATATTATACACCCTCCTATCGCAATTTAGCAGAGAATTTATTATTTAATACTTGTAATATATTTTCCATTATCGGACTAATATCTTGTTCACTTAATGTTTTTGTTATATCGGATAAAGTTACTCTAAAAGCAACACTTTTATAACCATCTTCAATACCTGAACCGTCATAAATATCAAATAATGAAACATCACTAATTATTTGAGATACTTCCTTAATAGTTTGTATAATTGGTGCTACTAATAAATCTTTTGGTATAATTACTGCTAAATCTCTTTCTACAGACGGAAAACGTGAAAATTTACTATATGAATAAGGATTTTTTATAGATAAATCACAAGCCATAGAAAAATCAATTTCTGCAATATAAACATTATGTTTAATATCTAATTTTTCTAATATATCAGGGTGAATACAGCCTATAAATCCTAACTTTTTATTATCACAAATAATTTCTGCTGATTTTTTAGGATGTAAGAAAGATATATTTTCTATTGGATTATAACTACAATTTAAACGCATAAATGAAAAAATATTCTCTAATACACCTTTTAAATAATAAAAAGTATCTTCATCTACTCTTTTTATCCAACTTTCTGGCATAAAAGGTCCCATTACGCCTAAAGCAAGTTTAGGAGTTTCAATAGCAAGTTTATCAACGCCTTGCGAAACAAAAGAAGATGAAATTTCAAACAACCTAATAACTGTTTCACCTTGATTTTTGTTTGTTTGAAGGTTTTTTATTATAGCTGGAAAAACGAATGACCTCATCCATGCCATATCAGATGATATTGGATTTAAAATTTTTATAAATTTTTCTTCATTATCAAAAAGTGTCAAATAATCTGGCGACATAAAAGAAAAATTAACTACTTCATTAAAACCGAGTGTTTCTAATCTTTCTCTAACTGCTCTATGATACTTTTGTTGTGGCGTCATTAATTCTGAATCTGATTTAACAACAGATATAGTTGCTTCTATATTATCGTAACCATAAATTCTTGCCACTTCTTCTGCAATATCTACTTCCTTGCTAATATCAACTCTAAAAGACGGAATATCTGATACTAAATTATCGCCATTGATACTTGTTTTGATACTTAACTTATTAAGAATATTCATCATTTTTTCATCAGAAATAGATGTACCTAATAGCTTATTTATCCCTTTCACAGATGATGTTACAGTATTTTTTTCTATTTTTTTAAAAACTCCACCAACTCGTGATTTATATACTTCTCCACCACAAATTTCTGCTATAAGAGTTGCAGCATAATCAGAAATTTCTTCTGTTTTACCCCAATCTATACCTCTTTCATATCTATACGATGAATCTGAGGATAAAGATAATTTTTTTGAAGTTCTTCTAATACTTTCTGGCTGAAAGTAAGCACATTCTAATAATACAGTATCTGTATCATTTTCTATGCCAGAAAATTCTCCACCCATAACACCAGCTATTGCAACTGCTTTTTCATCATCTGCAATAACTAACATATCACTATCTAATACATACTCTTTTTCATCAAGAGCAGTAATTTTTTCTCCATTATTAGCATTACGAACAGTAATACCATTTTTAATTTTTCTAATATCAAAGGCGTGTAGTGGTTGACCATACTCTAATAAAATATAATTTGTAATATCAACAACATTATTGATAGCCCTTATACCAGATGATTTAAGACGGTTTTGTATCCATAATGGAGATGGTTCAACTTTAATGCCTTTTATAATTCTCAAAGTATAAATTGGACATTTATCAACTTCTTTAACGTTAACGAAAACATTGTCAGATGTATTACTACTAATTTCATTTAAATTCTTAGTAGGCAAACAAATTTCTCTTTCAAAAACTGCTCCAATTTCTCTTGCAACACCTATTACAGATAGCCAGTCTGGTCTATTTGGAGTAACATTAAGCTCTAAAATAGTATCTCCAAGCCCTAATATTTTATTAATATCGCTACCTATTGGCGTATTTTCTGGCAATACTATTATTCCTTGATGATCACTTGTAATACCAAGTTCTTTTTCAGAACAAAGCATTCCACAAGATTCTACACCTCTAATTTTTGCTGGTTTAATTGTAATTTCTGGTAATTTTGCTCCCAATTTTGCTAAAGCAACTATTTGTCCAACTTCTACATTTGGAGCACCACATACTACTTCCATAGTATCAATCCCATCTGTAACAGAACATAAATTTAACTTGTCTGCATTTGGATGTTTATTTTTAGATAAAACTTTAGCAGTAACGACACCAGTAACTTTTTCTGTAATCTCAATTCCCTCAACTTCAAGACCAGCTAAAGTTATTCTATCTGAAATTTCTTTAATACTTAAATCTTCTATATTAATGTAATCTTTAAGCCAATTAATGCTTACCTTCATTATAAAAACTCCTAAAACTGTTTAAGGAATTTAAGACTATTTTCATAAAAAAGTCTTATATCATCAATGCCATATTTTAATAACGCAATCCTTTCTATTCCCATACCAAAAGCAAATCCAGAATAGATACTTGAATCAATTCCAACAAACTTAAAAACTTCTGGATTAACCATACCACAACCTGCAATTTCAAGCCAGCCAGTGCCTTTACACATTCTACAACCTTTGCCCCTACACTGGACACAACCCATATCAACTTCTGCTGATGGTTCTGTAAAAGGAAAAAAACTTGGACGTAACCTAACTTCTAAATCATCTCCAAACATACGAGAAATAAATAATTTTAATGCTCCTTTCATATCGCCAAAGGTTATTCCTTTATCTACAACTAAACCTTCTATTTGATGAAACATAGGCGAATGGGTCATATCGTAATCACATCTATAAACTTTTCCAGGAGAAATTATTTTTATAGGTGGTTTTTGATTTTCCATAGCTCTAATTTGAACTGATGATGTTTGAGTTCTTAACAATATTTCATTATGAATATAAAAAGTATCTTGCATATCTCTTGCAGGATGCGTTTTTGGGATATTTAATGCTTCAAAATTATGGTAATCGTCTTCTACTTCTGGACCAGTTTTCACTTCATAACCTGCAGAAGTAAAAATATCAACAAGTTCATCGTAAACTCTATTTACTGGGTGTAAAGATCCTTTTTTAAAAGGGTAACCTTCAAGAGTAACATCAATATATTCTGACGATATTGCTTTTAATTTTTCTTCTTTTGATAGTATATCAAATTTTTCTTGATACAATTTTTCAAATTGTTGCCTTAAACCTTGAATTTGCTCTCCAACGGAACGTCTTTCTTCTGGTGCAAATTTTGGCAACTGTTTATTCAATAATGATATAAGCCCATTTTTGCCTATATATTTAACTCTAACATCATTTAATTGCACTAAATTTTTTGAATTAATAATATCTTCTTCAAATTTAGATGCGTGAGATAAATCAAGTTGCATATTTTTATTTCCTTAACAAATTAATATAATCATTACTTTTAATATATATTTTTAATATCTGCAATAGTTTGAATAAAAATAAATTAATAACCAAATACGAAACTTAAATTCGCAAAATAACGCAAATCTCCACCCATATTCATAGTATATTTATTTTTGTCTGGAGAATTTATAAACTCTGTGGTAGCAAAAAAAGATACTCCAGTATCAATTTCTATTCCTAAACCATTATTAAACACGTATCTATAACTAAAGCCACCTTGCCCACCAACTGCTATTAGACCATTAATATTTCCAAAACTTGAATTTGGCACAGAACTAACATCGTCTAATGGGTATAAATCACCGTAGCCAATATAAGCATTAATAGCAAAACTTAAACCTTTTAATGGAGTATCTTTCTTCATATCATAAAATATTCCACCTGATCTAATTAATGTGCTTAATAAAATCTCTGGTGCATCTACCATTATTGAAGGTGGTTCAGCTGTCCTTGGAGATACTTTTTCAGAATAATATACGCCAAAATAAGAATACTCAAAAATACTACTATTTTTCACTATTGGAGTATCTAAATACAACCTAAAAGTCATTTCTGATGATATCCCTGTAAGACGTGTTCCAGAGGCTTGCAAGACATTATTAACTACTATCGGTTTGTCTAACAATATATTTATATTAGAAGAAGAATATAATCCATCAATATATAAACGACCAACAAATTTAAAAAAAGGCAAAGGGATACCTGTAGGAATTTTTAGATAATATTTATTATATGCCCATGGTGATTTGCCAGTTTTTATTCCTGATTTATTAAACTTAAAAGCTCCAGATTCTTCAATCAAAAATTCTGGTCGTAAAAACTTATTATCATCAAACCTAAGATGCAATTTACCATAGGGCATATAAACATCTGAAAAAGATGTTAATGATTTATCTAAAAACATTGGTTCAAAACCAATAAACCCAGCTCCAACTTTGCCTTCAATAATAGGTGTTTTTTCAATAATTTCTGTATGACTTTCTTCTATTTTTTCACTATTTTCTGTAATAGTAATTTCTTGGTTTTGACTAACTACATTATCGTCAGCCAAAACTAATACTATTGAAAATAAATAAATAACTACAACTTTTAAAAAAAAGTAAAACATCAAAAATTATACTACCTGAGCCCTTACATTATCAACTATATTACGAATATCTTGTTCTATTTCTTGATTATTAGACCAAATACCGTCAATAGTTTGAAAATATCCTTTTCTAACATCAATTTGTGCATCTGGATACTTTTCTGTAAGAGCTTCTTTAACTTTTTCAATAACGACTTGCAATTTTTCTGCTCCACCAGATTTTTCAATAGATAAATTTGCTTGAATTTTTACTTCGCTCATTTTAATATATCTCCTTTTTATTTATTAATCACACAATAAGTTGCAAACTGTTTTGCTATGCGTCCACTTCTGCCACCTCTATCAATAGCGTAAGTTTCTGCATCTTTTTGCCAATTTTCAAAAACTTTTACATTAAATTTATCTAAATACATTTTGCATATATGCAAATAATATTCTCTACTTATGCTATAAAAACCTATTGATAAACCGAAACGTGTATATAAAGAAGTTTTTTCATTTACTTCATCTCTATCGTAAATATCAGAAGTATCCATAGCTTTATCAGATATTAAATGTCTCTTATTTGATGTTGCAACGAAAATAACGTTATTTGGTTTTTCTTCTAAACCACCCTCAACTATAGACTTAAACTTTTTATATGATACGTCATTTTCATCAAAAGATATATCATCAAAATATATGATAAATTTTTTATTATTATGTTCTCTTATTAATTTATATAGTTTGTATATATTTAGGTGATTATTATCAAGAAATTCAATGGTTACAAGCCCTTTATCTCCATATTTTTTTGATAATAATCTTAAAAGGGTAGATTTTCCACTACCTTTTTCTCCCCATAAAAGCATATTTAATGCTGGTCCACCAGAAACGAATGATTTTATATTTTTTTCAGCAAGTAATACTTTATCAGAAATATATAACAACTCGTCTAATGTAATACTACATTCAATTACAGCTTCATCTAAATTATCGTTTATATATCTATACGCAATACTTTCAAACATTTCTACCTAAAAAATATTATATTAAAATTTAGAACAATTACTTTATTCATTATATATTTCTTATAATTAATGTAAATAAAAATAAATATAATATTTAATTTATTTTTAAGATAATTGATTTTTACTTGAATATTATTTATAATTATATTGGCAATAATGGTGATTTATGTATTCTGACGACAAAAAACTTTCCACAGAAAAAATAAAATTATTAAAAGAACAAGATTTATTTAAAAATATACCAGAAGAATTTTTATTATCGTCTATTACAAAAACTGAAGATATACATCTTTTAAAAGGTGAAGTTGCTTTTAGAAAAGGAGAACGATACCATAAAGGAATATATTTCGTAATAAAAGGTAAAATAAAATTATCTTCATACAACAATCATTTTATATCTGTTTGTAAAAGCAATCTTGTAGGGCTTTCAACATTTCTTGGAAAAACCATGTATTCAATGGACGCAATTGCAGAAAGTGATAGTGATTTACTGTTTATTAACGAACTATGTATATACAGATTAATGGATTACTCTAATGAGTTTAGATTAAAATTAATTGAAGCAATTAAAATTCGCCTTATAGATTTAGGCAATGATGTTAATATTTTTAAAATAGATTCTACATTTAAATCTGTAGGTAATTGTATTAGTTCACCTATTATATCTATTAACACTGGCAAAACTGTTTATGATGCAATTAACCTAATGAATACCCATTCTATTAGTAGTCTTTTAGTTGTTACGAGAAAACAAACTACCAAAGGATTAATTACTGCAAAAAATCTTATGACTAATTTTATGTCAAATATTGAAGAAAATATTAAAAACCCTGAAATAGAAAAATATATGGACTCAAATCCATTAATTTTTCCTCCAGAATTTCCTATTGTAGAAGCTATAGCAAAAATGGAATCAATGTCAATTAGCCATGCTTTAGTAGAAAAACAAGGAAAACATATAGGCATTATTTCATTAGATGATTTAGAAAAAGCTCTATATAAAAATTCTACTATACATTGTTCTTATATAGATAGTATGAGTACTTACGATGAGCTAAAAAATATTTATTCATCATTGCATTTGCTTGCAAATACTCTTGCTACAACTTCAAGAGTTTCAAGAGAAGTAATTTCAGCAATTGCAACAATTCACCTCTCTTTACTTAAAAAGTTGTTTATAATAACAAGTAACCAATTTATGGAAAAAGAGAATTTTAAATTATCAGATTACAGATATTGTTTGCTAATTTTAGGTGCTGGAGCAAGAAAAGAATTAGATTTATCACCTGATATAAATTACGCTTTTATTCTTGATGATGATATAGACGACAACGTATTAAACAAATTCAAGTTATTTTTAGATAAATTTTACGAAAACATATTAAAAATTGGATATAAACAATACACGTGTCAACATTTAGTTGTAAACAAAAATATTGTTATGCGTCATAAAGATTGGCTAAAAGATATTGATTCATGGACATCAAAAACTTATAAAAACACTAAATATTGCCTTACTTGTGCTTTAGATATGAGCACTTTTGAAGGTGATGTTACTTTATATTGGAGTATTAAAAATTATATTTTAAAGAAAATATCTGATAGACCATCAATTATTGCCCACCTTTTTACAATTTTACCTCCAGTAAAAGTTCCAGTATCACAATTTGGAAGTTTTATTGTAGAAAAAGATGGAGATAATAAAGGAATGCTTAACCTAAATCATCAAGGGTTACAATATTTAGTCAATATTACGAGGCTTCTTTCTATTTATGCTGGAATAAATGATAATGGAACTATTGATAGAATAAACCATTTATCACGTAAAGGTATAATTCCAAACAATATTGCAAAACAAGTAATTTTTGCTTTTGATACAATTTCAGAAACTTTAATAAGCGAACAAATCAATCAAGCAATAAACAATATGCCAATTACGAATTATTTAAACCCAACTTCTCTATCTTTATTTTATCAAGAAAAACTGAAACGAGCCCTTCATTTTCTTACAATTTATACGAGTTACGCTACAAATTTTTTAAAAAACGTATAAAAGCAGTAATAAAAGTTTTTTTATACCAATAAATATATGCTACCTTGTTTCATAAAATTAATTTTTATAGTTTTTTTTGTAAAAATATTATAAAATAGCTAACATTATACCTTGTGATTAAATTTGTGTTATGGAAAAAAATATATCAAGAATAATAGAACAGTGTATTCAGCAAGTAGAAAAACTTTTAAAAATAAAAATTGATGATAAATTTATGTCTGAAATTGATATTTTTGACAATTATTTTAACCAACTTAAACAAGTGCTTAACGAAGATAATATAAAAGAATATAAAAGTGATGTTGATAGTTTAAACTTGTTAATGGAACGATTTAAAATTAAACTTGAAACGGCTATGAATAACATTAAAAATGAAATAAGAAATACAGAGAGCAAAAAACGTTCTATAGGTTATGGTTATCATCAAATTAACGAAGCACTGAAATTTGATAAACGGTTGTAATATGCAAGAAGAAAGATATATTTTTAAAGTAATATTTAACGATGAAAATAGAAATGTAATAACTCTTTACGCAGAAGAAATGACGACATCTCTTCTTGGGTTTATAGAAATTTCTAAACTATTTTTTCCTGAAGCATCAGATATTATAGTAACTCCAGATGATGACAAGGTTTATAAAATGTTTAAAGATGTAAAAAGAGTTTATATTCCAATTAATCAAATTATTCGTATAGATGAACTTTTTAACAATAAAGAACCTCAAGTAATAAACTTAATTAATAAAATAAAATGAAGAAAACACAATTTTATATAATAAAAGAAATTTTACCTGTATTTGTAATTGGCAATCTTTTGTTTATGATGCTATTACTATTAGAAAAATTAGTTACTTTAGCAGACTTATTTTTTGCAAAAAGTGTTCCTTTACTACTTATTATTGAGACTATTTTATACTTTATTCCATCTCTATTTGTTATGACTATTCCTCTTGCTTGTCTCTTATCTGTCTTAATTTCTTTCAGTAGATTATCAGCAGATTCAGAGTTAATTGCAATGCGTTCTATTGGTGCAAGTAATTACAATCTGTTAGTTCCAGTCATATTTTTTGGAATTATTTCTTCTTTATTAGGAATATTGATGAGTACTTATTTAGCAGAAAAAGGTAGCAAATTAGCAATTAACAATTTAAACAAGATTATTGAGAATATATCTATAAAAGATATTCGTGAAAAAGAAATGTATGAAAATATACCAGGCATTATTTTGTATATTAACAAAAAAAATTCTGACACTAATTTTGATGGGATAATAGCAATTAGCCGTTCTGATGGGACGATAATCAGTGCAAGAAAAGGAAGTATCAACCCGACTGAAACAAAAACCCTTGAAATGAACTTTTCTAAAGGCACAGTTACAATGCAAACTAAAGATGAAAAAACAACGAGTATTACTTTTGAAAATTTGTTATTTAATATGCCTTTATCTTTTAAAATCACGAATATACTAAATTCTCCTATGACTATGAGTATTAAAGAATTGATAAATATATCTTCTACAGATAATAAAGCAGCTTTTGAATTATCAAAAAGATTTTCTTTGCCAATATCTGCAATACTTATGTGTCTTTTTGGCTTTTCTTTAGGTGTATTTTTATCAAGAAGTGGAAAATCTTTTGGAGTTATAATATCAATAGGCATAGCATTTTTATACAATTTTCTATTGCTATATCTTGAAAACATTGCAGGAAAAGGAAAAATCCCTCCTCATTTTGCAGCTTGGTTGCCAGATATATTATTTTCGTTATTATTGATATATTTTTTACGCCGTGTTTTCAGATAATTGACATATTTTTAAAAAAATATATATTATT
>JAZSQT010000051.1:0-17354 GCA_045538075.1 Mucispirillaceae bacterium | reverse complement strand
ACTTAATTCTCCTTGACATAAAAACACCCCATCTATTTGTCCAATAAATGGGGTTCGCCTCATACGTAGGGGTGTTTCTACAAATAGAGAAGTAGCAGGAATGAATTACGAGTCTTCCCTACATACGTAGGGGTGTTTTATGTTATATTTATTTTAGTTACTACTTTAAATAAATATATCTAATTACTATTTCAATTTGAAAAATTGTATTTATTATGTATTTTGAGGTAAGTAGAAGTATTTTATATAATTTATAAATTTTTAAAGATATTGTTATTTTTATCTTATATTATTGCCAACGTATTTTAATTTTTATTCCAAATATATTAATTACCTTATAACTTACATTATTAATAAGCTCATCTGTAACTACTACTACAGTTTTTAATAAAAAATTACCTAATTTACTTTTTTTTATAAAATTTATATAGGGCAATAATATATTTTTTATTTTTCTTGAGTCGTTACCGTATTTTATTGCATCTTGTAATACACTTTCTATTAGCACTTGATTTTTAGTGTTAATAACTTTCGTAATAAGATTAATTTTGTTATCTTTATCTAAGAATTTATAGTTACTATACACTAAATTCAATATATCTAAGTAAGAAAAATTATTATATTTGCCGTATTCTTCATATATTGCTTTTACTTGTTCTTTTTTTACAATATCACTATTTACATCTAATAAATTTATATCTCTACAAGATATGATAGTTTTATTTATATTAACAATTTTCTTATTATTTGTTACCATATTTAAAATAAAAATAATATCGGCTACCATTTTGTAATTTGTATTATAAAAACCTAATTCTTCAATAATATCTTTTTTTATAATAAACGTTTGATGACATGGTATAGACACTAATGGTTTATATAAATCTTTTCCATTCCATTCTTTTATAACTTTTAAAGTGTTGCTATCGCATATATTGGCATTAGCAAAACAAGCATCGGCTTCTAATTCTTCTATCTTTGCTACAAGATATTCTACTGCCATATTATCACAAAATAAATCGTTACTATTTAAGCATAAGATATATTTTCCTTTTGCTTTTAATATGCCTTTATTTATTAAATCGTAGATACCATTATTTTTTTCTATAAAATAAGTTATATGTCCATTATTTTTGTATTCATCTAATAATTCTATTGTGTTATCAGTTGATTCACCATCTATTATTATATGTTCTATATTTTGATAACTTTGATTTTTGACACTTTCTATATTCTGTTTCAAAAAGTCTTTTCTGCCGTTTTCTATAATATTATACGTTGATGTTATTATTGATACTAATGGCTTATTTAATTTTTTTGCTTCTACTTCTTGCATCTTTTTAAGCATAACATCTACAGTAGATTGCCAGCTAAAAAGTTTGCTCCTTTCATAACCTTTTTCTGCCATATTTTTTCTATATTCGTCATCGTAATAATATTTTTCGTAAGCTAAAATATGCTCCTCATCGCTATCACAATTTACTAATATACCACAATCAGCAACTACTTCAGGCATTGAAGAATTATCTGCTCCAATAACAGGGCAACCACAAGACATAGCTTCAAGAAGAGGCATTCCAAAGCCTTCATATTTTGATGTATATATAAACCAGTAAGAATTAGAATATAGCACTTCTAAATCTTCATCATCAATATATCCAACTCTAAGAATAACATCTTCATATTTTTCAAAATCATCAATTTCTGATTTTAATTTAGCAGTAAAATCGCTCCAATCATTACCACCTAAAACGTAAACCATATCTTTTATATTGTGCTTACGTATAAACGAAATAAAGTTTTTAACGGCTTTTTCCAAGTTTTTACGTGGTTCTAAGGAACATAAAGAAAATATATATTTCTTATCTGTAGGGATATTATATTTTTTACAAATATTACTTAGTTTATCGGTATCCTTATTTCGGTTATATTTATGATTTGTAGCAATAAGGCTTGTTTCTGTATGGGCTGGATTTGCTTTTAGGGCTAATCTTAAGAAATCTTTTTTTGTATTTTCTGAAATAGTAAAATAGTAATCGTCTGCATTAATAGATTTTATAAAATCATGAAACCAATATTGTGGCATATTTACGTAATATTCAAATAATATTAAAGGTATTACATCGTAAAACATAGTATAACTTGAGATTTTAGGGTATTTTTCTATAAAGTCTAATTTTTTATCGTAAGGCGAAAAATACGAATGAATGTGAGAAAAATCATCGTTGTCTAATAAGATTTTACAATTTGATATATCTATTTCTTTTTTTATATCTTCTATTCTTTCTTCTGCTTCTTTAGGCAAATATAAAAAGACTTTTACGTCATTTCTGTTACACAATTCGTTAAATATGTTTTTTGAGACAAAATATATTCCTGCACGAGCTGAAAACTCATTTAATACTAAATTAAATATTCTGCCATCAAATAGGAGATTTAACATATAAAAAATCCTTTCATATAAATTTTGCCTTGATTTATTATAGATATATTACAATTAAAAAAATATAATTGCAAATTTTAACATAAACGACCATTAATAAAAGGTATTCAATAATAAAAAGATACTGGATTTAGTTAGAATAATTAGTTTTAATAGTAGATTACTTATGAATTAAAGTAATCTACTATCAAATTTCTATCTTCTGCCACCTGCTGCTTGCAAGATGTTTCTAATTTCTGCTGGTCCTTCGTTATATGCTATCAAATATGGAGAAACACCGTCATTATTTTTTTCGTTTGGGTTTGCACCAGCCGTTAATAGCGAGCGAACCATATCTATATTTTTGAATTTAACTGCCCATATTAATGCTGTATCACCGTTACTATTTTTTATATTTGGATTTGCTCCAGCTTTTAATAACTTCATAACCATATTATTGTCGGCAGACGTTACTGCTACAATTAGTGGAGAATTGCCTTTATTATTTAAATGATTTACATCAGCTCCTAATTGCAATAATTTATCAGTCATAAAGTCGTAATTATTTGCAACGGCAGTAAATAATGCAGTATTACCAGTAGATAAATCTGGAGAATTAATTATTGCTCCACGTTCTATAGCAAGAGTAGCTCCTTCAACATCATTTGCAGCAACTCGTTGAAATAAACGTAACGTCATATCGTCTAATTTTTCCATTGATTGACCAATAACTCTTTGCAACCTCATATGATTGTTATCGCCTGCTATATTATATGCCGTTTTGTCTTCGTTATTTTTTATAGTTAAGTCTGGATTATGGGCTAATATTAAACTTGCCATATCGCTATCACCACTTGCAGCTGCAAGCATTAAAGGAGTATTGCCACCATGATCTTGGGCATTAACATTTGCTCCTTTATCAAGAAGTAGTGAAGTCATATCTGTGTTTCCACTTCTAACTGATGTATGAATAGGACGGACGCTATTTTTATTTGGTGTATCTACTGGTGCATTTAAATCTATTAATGTTTGCAATGTGTTAAGATTGCCACCAGATACGGCTTTCATGACAATGCTATTGCCGTCATTATCTGTTGCTTTAAGGTCTGCCCCTTTTTTGCTTAATTCTTCAATAGTTTTAGTATTGCCTTTATATGCTGCTAAAGCTGAAGGTGTATCGCCATTTTTATTTTTATCTTCAAGTCTTGCCCCACGTTCAACTAATAAACTTGCTAAGTAAGGGTTTGGAGAAGCTGCAGCATACATTAATGAAGAGTTTCCATAAACATCTTTATCATTTGGGTTTAGCCCAGCATCTAAGAGTTTTTTAGACAAATCGTAAAAACCAATATCACTTGCTATATGTAGTGCTGTTTGTCCTAATTTATTAACTACTTTTGGGTTTATTTTCCTATCTAAAAGCATATTAGCAGCTCTTAAATCACCGTTGCGAACAACTTTTATTAACGCATTGTCGCCAGTTTCATCTTCAATTTCATTAATATTGCCACCTTCTGCTAATAAATGAAGCAACCTATCGTATTGGCTATTGGCAGCAGCAGTAATAACTGGTTTACCAATAATAACTACATTTTTTGAAGAGTTTGGATCTTTTTCTTCTTGTAAGAAAGTTGTAGTAGCATTTCTGTCTTCAATGACAGATGAATTTAAAAGGTTAAGACGAGCAATTTCTTCTTTTCCATAATTTTTTTGACCGTCAACTACTGCTAATTTAACGAAATTAGAACTATCATTTTTTGATTGTGTAGCTTTTATTATTGTAACATCATCGGCAGTAAAATTAGAAAATATCTTTTTTACTTCTTCTGCTGGAATTTGGTATGCTTTACCAGTATGAAAATCAAGGGCAATTCCAGCATTTTCAAAAGGTAACGATTTGCCATTATTAGATTTCCAGCCGTCAATAGAATAAGTAAAAGTAATTTCTACTGGTTTTATACCACCTGCTTTTTCAAATTTAAACGATATATTGTTATGTTCTGGAGGAAGTCTAAAAAAAGTTGGTAAATGAATGTTTTCTCCATTTGCACGATAAGCAGATTCACCATCTTTTAATAATGATGGGTCTTTAAAAATATCTTTAGTAGCACAAGATGTTAATAAAAATGTAATTATAAAAAGGGAAACTGATTTTAATAATTTCATACCCATCTCCTATTTATATCTATGATAAATTATATATTGTTAAGTTTTCTTATTTTTCATTAATTCTAATCCAGCCTTAACCCGTTCTGAATTACAATCATCATGATTGTAACCAGTTTTATCGTGGTCGCAAGGTTCTGGGTGGATAGTTATATCAGCATCAGGAATTTCTTTCCTAATAGCATCTTCTATTTCATCAATAATTTTATGCACTTCTGCTAAAGTAAGTTTTGAACATAAAGTCATATGCATATCAATAAACTTTTCATTACCAGAGCTTCTTGTCCGTAACCTATGAAAATCTTTATGATAAGTGTCAAAACTTTTTAATACATCTATTAATTTATTATAAGTTTCCTCTTCAACTCTACTATCAAGTAATTCTTTTGATACTTTCAAACTTAGTTTTAAAGCTGAATATATAATATATACTGCTACTACCCCTGCTATAAGAGGATCTAAAAACATTAAACCAGTATATTTAATTAAAACTAAAGCAATTAATATGCCAATATTTGTGTATAAATCTACTGCATAATGCATAGAATCTGCTTCAAGAAGGGAAGAATTTTCTTTTTTTGCCATATAACGCAAGTAAATTGTTAAGAAAATTGTAGCAATAATTGATATAGCCATTACAAAAATGCTAATATCACTAACATCTTCGTAAGTTTTTGATGTAAATTTATTCCATGCAGAAACTAAAATTATTAATCCAGTTCCAAAAATAATAAAAGATTGAATAAATGTAGCAAGTGCTTCGTATTTTCCATGTCCAAATTCATGTTCGTTATCTGCTGGTTCTTCTGCTTTTTTTATGGCAATAAAGTTGAAAAAAGATGATAATATATCAAGGATAGAATCAACTGCAGACGATAATACTGCTAATGAACCAGTCATAAATCCAACTATTGCTTTCATAATAGCAAGGCTAAAAGCTATAGTCATTGCTACTTTTGTAGCTTTAGTTTTGTTTGAAGCGTTTGATTTTACAATGTTATCTGCCATAATATTTAGTTATTTTTCCGTATTAATTTCTCTAATAGACCATTTTGGACGAAACCAAATACTAAATAGTCCAAGTAGAGATAAAATAGCCATAACTGGTGGTTCTGTGCATAAAAAAGCGTATATAAACCCTCTAAATATACCACCAATTTTTAATCTATCAAACAAAATTGAAATCATCTGAATGCCTTGAAAAAAATATAACACGCCACATATCATTAAAATATTTATAGATACAAATTTTATATTTTCTATTGGAATTAAGATTAAAAACCCACCAAGTATTAAAAACCATACAAATTTGTCTGGCAATCTATAATCTCTTTCTATATAAGTATTTTCTGTTTCATTTTTTAGAGAAGTAAGTCTATCTGTTACAAAAACTACTATACTAATAACTACATAAGTCATAGCTGGAAGTATATGGATAATATAATTTGTAGCTTTTTCTTTATCTGCCATTAAATACGATAAAACACCTAAATTGCTAAATTTTTCAACAGTATTTTCAAAAGGAGCAGTAATAGTGTTTATAAATTCTAAAATTGCGTTACGTATCACTTCTTGAAAAGATGAAGAAAATATTAATAATAATGATATAATAATGAATACTGGTAAAGGAGATAAAAGAGGTGCAAGATACGATTGGGTAGTCATTCTATCTCTAATAAAAATTAATATAAATATAGGTATTATAACAAACAGCAGGTAATATAAAGACGGTAAAGAGAGAAAAATAGCTCCTATTAAAAAAATGCCTAAAGATATAATATCTGTTTTTTTACTCCTTTCCATATTCTCAAGATAAGAAAGTAAAAAATAAGGCGAAAAAAATAACAAAATCACTGCCACTTGAGGATAAAAGAATATTGTATAAAAACATAATAACGATAATAGTGGATTAATGAGAATAGAAAAGTTCATAGACTTATGACCTAAATTAATAAGGGTTGGCATAATACCAACCCTCTATAAATAGATAATTTATTTATTAAGTGTAAATGGAATGAGTGCAATTATACGAGCCGTTTTAACTGCTGTAGAAAGGGCTCTTTGGTGTTTTGCACAAGTTCCTGTAAGCCTGCGTGGCATAATTTTGCCTCTTTCAGTAATAAACTGGCGAAGCAACTTAGCATCTTTATAGTCTATATCAATTTTGTCAACACAGAAACGACAAACTTTTTTCTTTTGAAATCTTTTTCTTGCAACAACTGCCATTAAAATATCCTCCGTAAATTAAAATGGAATGTCATCATCGTCAATAGAATCATTTTGTTTGCTAATACTTGAATTATTGTAAATGTCTTTAGAGTCCATACTACTATGATTTGAAGTATTACCGTAATCATTATAATTATCGTTGCGACTAAAATTACTATCGTAATCACTAGGATAATTGTCTCTATCTTTGCGACTTGATAACATTTGAAAACTATCAATTATAACTTCGTGTTTAGTTCTTTTAATTCCGTCTTGCTCCCAACTATTCATTGACAAGCGACCATCTACAAGAATAGGTGAACCTTTCGTAATGTATTCGCCCATAACTTCAGCATTTCTGCCATAAGCGACTATGTCAATAAACATAACTTCTTCTTTATCTCTATATTTGCGATTGACTGCAAGACCAGTGCGAGCAACAGCAGTGCTGCTACCTGGAATAGTTCTAACATCTGGATTTCTTGTAACATTTCCCATTAAAACAACTTTGTTAAAGGAAGCCATAATTATCTCCTTGATGAAAAATATTAATTTTCTTCATCAACTGGTGCTTCTTCAGATATTTCAATATCTTCATCAGCATTATCAGATTCGCCATCTTTTTTAGGTTTAAAGCCTTTATCCTTTGCTGGACGTTCTTTGCGAACTGGTTCTTTACGTGGTTTAAGTTTAAATTTTTTCTCATCAATCATAACCACAACGTAACGCATAACATCTTCGTTAAACTTGAAACGTTTTTCAAGTTCGTTGTTTGGATAATCAACATTTGCTTTAAACTGGATAAGGATATAAATACCTTCAGTTTGGTTTTCAATAGGGTATGCTAAATTTTGCTTGCCCCATAGCTCAACATTAAGAATTTCGCCACCATTAGAGGTGATGTTTTCTTTGTAAAAATCAATGTGTTTAGTTTGTTCATCGGCTGTGAGAGTAGGCTTTAGAACAAATATAGTTTCATACGTCCTCATTGGACCTCCTTTTGGATTTGTAGCCACAAAATATTACTATTTCATAGCAAGGTAGTCGGATAATCTATCAAATTACTTGCCTTTAGTCAAGAAAAATGTTGTGAAAATTTAATTTTTAGGCAAATTTAATACCCTTTGTAATATTAATAAATATAAAGCACCATATCTTTTGTAATGATTTTTATAATTTTTGTGTAAAACCTTCAATATCTATTGCAGAACACTTTTGCCATTAATAATATTTATATCTTGCATGATATAAATTACTCACGTTTATTAATATAAACTAAAAATAAGTATTATGTAAGATATTAACTATAAAATCTAAAAATTATTTAAATTTACAAAATTTTACACTTATGAAATAATTATTAAGGTTTTAATACGATTTATGAGTAACGTTAATAATGATAAAATTTAGTGTAGAAGAAATAGAAAAGTTGTCTAAAGAATATTCAGTTGTTCCAGTTTATGAAGAGGTTTTTTCTGATATTATAACGCCTATTCAAGCATTAAAAAAAATTAAAAATATTAGCAAAAAATCGTATCTTTTAGAGAGTGTAGAAAGTGGCGAAAAATGGGGCAGATATTCTTTTATCGGTTTTGCACCTATTACAGAAATAAAGTATCAAAATAATATTTTAGAAATATTTAATAATGGTTATGAAAAAAAAGAAACTAATGATATTAATAATGAAATAAGAAAAATTTTATCTGATTACAAAAGTCCAAAATTTGATAACTTGCCTCCATTTACTGGTGGGTTCGTTGGCTATTTTGCTTCAGATTTTAGTAGTTTTAGTAATAGTAGTTTGTTTTATCAAGTAAATCTTATGCTTTTTGATAAAGTTATTGCATTTGATAATTTAATGCAAAAAATTACTGTTATAATTAATGTAAAATTAGATAATTATGAAAAAAATTACGAAAAGGCAGTTAATGAAATTAATGAAATCATAAATTTATTTAAAAATGACGATTTTAATGCCGTTTTTAATGGGAAATTACAGTCAGATTATACGTATTCTATTAATAAAGATGATTTTATTAAAAAATCTAAAAAAATAAAAGAAGATATAAAAAATGGAGCAATTTTATACGACACAATAATTGATAATCACAAAGCAGAGTTTAATGGTAGCCTCTTTAATTCTTATAGAGTTTTAAGGACGAGTATGCCTTCATCGTATATGTTTTATATTGATTTTGAAGGATACGAAATTATTGGTTCATCGCCATTAACTTTGATTAAGTTAAAGGGTAGAAATTTAACGTCATTTATTTCAAGTGGTAGCATATTAAGAAACAGTTTAAATTTTGATATTGATGATAAACAAGATGAAGAAAATTTATTAAATAACGAAAATGAGGTATCTAAACATAATTTACTGATTGATGTAGTTTATAACGATTTTGCAAAAGTTAGCAAAAATGGTTCTATAAAAATACAAGATTATAAAAAAATAGAAAAAAATACTTTATCGATTAATATAACATCTCAAATTAATAGCCAGTTAAGAAAGGATTTAGATATTTTTGACGTAATTTCAAATTATATTCCAGTATCTATATTCAACAATAAAAGCCAAGTTAATAATATTTATGCTGGGTCTATAGGTTATATTGATTTTACTGGTAATGGAGATTTTTGTATTGCTATAAATATGGCAATTTCTAAAAATAATAAAGTTTATATTGGGTCATACAGCAACATCTTTATAAATGATGACGTAGAAAAAAATTATACTAATTGTGAGTTTAATATTAACTTAATAAAAGAGGCAATAAATATAGCTGGAGGTATAAAAGAGTAATGATACTGTATTTAAATAATCAATCTCTTTATACTTATAGCTTATATGATTTAATCGCTCAAATAGATAATAATATAATGTTTGTAGATATTAATAATATTAATATAGATGAAATTATAAATATAGAATTTAGTCATATAATAATAGGCTCATTTATAGAAAATAATGAGATAATTAAAAAAATAATAGATAAATTTAGTGCAAAAAGTAGAATTTTATCAGTTTTTGACGGATATTATTCAATGTTTAAATATTTTGATTGTAAGTTTTATAATTCAAAAAATATAGAATTTGGCAAAAGTAGGCAGATTCATATAGCAAATGGCACTCAAATATTTAAAGGGTTGCCACCTTTAATTGATGTTGGAGTATATAACTTATCTTCTATAGATAGAGCAACTTTACCTGATGAAGTTTTAATTATTGCAGAAGATAATAATAGCGAAGTAATGGCAGTAAAACATAGAGATTATAATATTTTTGGAATAAAATTTAATATTGAATCAATATTGACAGAAAATAGAAATGAAATAATAAAAAATTTTCTTTCAAATTAAGGCATTATATAATGATAGATGAAGCAATTAGAAAGATAATATTAGGCGAAAATTTAAGTGTAGAAACTTCTCGCAATGTAATGCTTGAAATAATGAATGGTAGTGCAAGTAATTCTCAAATAGCGTCATTTTTGACGGCAATGAGAATGAAAGGCGAAACTATAGATGAAATTACTGCTTGTGCTACAATTATGAGAGAAAAATCTTTAAAA
Organism: Mucispirillaceae bacterium; assembly: GCA_045538075.1. GTDB lineage: Bacteria > Chrysiogenota > Deferribacteres > Deferribacterales > Mucispirillaceae > JAZSQT01. Next base: position 6,986 of record JAZSQT010000051.1, on the reverse strand, counting down.
ATTACTCCAAATAAAGACGTTTTAGATATTGTAGGAACAGGTGGAGACGGAGCAAACACTTTTAATATATCTACAGTATCAACTTTCGTTGTTTCTGCAACTGGTATTAGTGTAGCAAAACACGGCAATAGAAGTGTATCAAGTAGATGTGGTAGTGCCGATTTACTTGAATCATTAGGGGCAAATATTAACTTGAGTGTTAACCAAAGCGAAAAAATGTTAGAAGATATAAATATGTGTTTTATGTATGCTCCAAGTTACCATTCTTCTATGAAGTATGCTGCACCAGTTAGAAAAGAGCTTGGTATAAGAACAATTTTTAATATATTAGGTCCTCTTGCAAACCCTGCTGGAGCAAATATGCAACTTTTAGGTGTTTATGATGAAAAACTCGTTTATCCCCTTGCAAAAGTGTTACAAAATTTAGGGGTAAAAAGAGGTGCTGTAGTATATGGACACGATGGATTAGATGAAATTAGTTTATCTTCAACTTCTACTATCTGCGAAATAGATGGAAATAGTTTAAATAGTTACTTTCTTTCTCCTGAACAATTAGGATTAAAAAAATGCAACAAAGATGATATACTTGGTGGCAATATTAAAGAAAATGCAAAAATTGCTTTAGATATATTATCTGGAATAGAAAAAGGTGCCAAAAGAGATATAGTAATTATGAATAGTGCTATGTGTTTATATATGGTATATAATAATAAAACATTAAAAGAATGTGTAAAAGTAGCAGAAGATGTAATTGATAGTGGAAAGGCTAAAAAACAGTTAAATAAATTTATAGAGTTATCTAACAAGGTGTAATATGACTATTTTAAGTAAAATAATAGAAGCGACGAAAGAAAGAATAATTGAAGCAAAAAAATCTAAGACAATAGACGAGCTTTTAGAAGGTATCCTTGATAATCAAGATAAATTAGCAGCAGAAATTGCAGAAAACGAAAAGAGAGAAGAAAAAGTTGAGATAATAGTAAAAGAAGATTTTTGTTTTGAAAGAGCTTTAGAGGGTGATGATATTTCTTTTATTTGCGAAATAAAAAAAGCCTCGCCGTCAAAAGGTGTTATTGCAGAAAATTTTAACTGGTTAGAAATTGCAAGGGATTATGAAATTGCAGGAGCTAATGCAATATCTATATTAACAGAGCCAGTATTTTTTCAAGGTGATAATCGTCATCTTATAGACGTTGCAAATACCGTTAGAATACCTATTTTAAGAAAAGATTTTATAATTGATGGTTACCAGATTTATGAATCAAAATTATTAGGTGCAGATGCGATATTATTAATTGCCTCTATTTTGAGACCAGAAGAAATTAAGCATTTTATAAAAATAGCAGACGGATTAGGGTTAAGTTGTTTAGTAGAAACTCATACAGAAGAAGAAATAATATCGTCTCTTAAAGCTGGAGCAAGAGTTATTGGCGTTAATAATAGAGATTTAAAAACATTTAATGTAGATATAAATCATACTGTTAGGTTGCGTCCTTTCGTTCCAAAAGATAAACTTTTTGTTTCAGAAAGTGGTATAAGTAGTAGCGACCATATTAACAAATTAAAAAGAATTGGAGCAAATGGAGTATTAATTGGTGAAGCCTTAATGAAAAAATCAGACAAAAAAAGAGCATTAAGGGAATTTAGGGGATAAATTGTCTAAAATCAAAATTTGTGGTGTAACAACTTTAGATGATATAGAGTGTGTAAATAAATCAAGATGTGATTACGTTGGGTTCGTTTTTGCAGAAAGCAAGCGTAAAGTATCTATAGATTTAGCCTTAATGTTAAAAAAAAATCTTAATAAAAATATGTTGTCTGTAGGCGTTTTTGTAGATGAAGATATTGACTTTATTAAAAGATTGTGTGATAGTCAAATAGTTGATGTAATTCAACTTCATGGTAATGAAAATAGCTGTTATATATCTCAAATCAAATTAATTACTAATAAACCAGTTATAAAAGCCTTTAGAATTAGGGATATAAACGACGTAAACTTATCTATAGAAAGTAATGCAGATTTTTTGCTTTTTGATACTTACGACAAATTATCTATAGGTGGCACTGGAAAGACTTTTGATTGGGATTTGATAAAGGGCGTTAATAGAGATTATTTTTTAGCTGGGGGCTTAAATTATGACAATATTCCGATGGCGTATTTAAGATTAAAACCATTTGCCTTTGATGTTAGTAGTGGCGTTGAAAGTAACGGTGCTAAAGATTGCAAAAAAATATCGGAGATTGTTTCTCTCGTAAGGAGCCTAAATTAAATGTCTAACAGAAGATTTGGAGAATTTGGTGGTCAATATATTCCAGAAATGTTGATGAACACCATTATAGAATTAGAAGAAGTATATAATAAATATAAAAATGATAAAGATTTCATTAACGAGTTAGAAGATTTATATAATAAATACGCTAACCGTCCATCAAGTCTATATTTTGCATCAAAAATGACTAAAGATTTAAATGGTGCAAAAGTTTATTTAAAAAGAGAAGATTTAAATCATACTGGTTCTCATAAAATTAATAACGTATTAGGTCAAGCCCTTTTAGCAAAAAGAATGGGTAAAAAACGCCTTATAGCAGAAACTGGAGCTGGTCAACATGGTGTTGCTACTGCTACTGTTGCTGCATTAATGGATATGGAATGCGATATTTTTATGGGAGAAGAAGATACCCATAGGCAAGCATTAAATGTTTTTAGAATGGAGCTTTTAGGTGCAAAAGTTCACCCAGTAAAAAGTGGCACAAAAACTTTAAAAGATGCAGTCAATGAAGCATTGCGAGAGTGGTCAAGAAGAATAGAAGATACTCATTATCTTGTTGGCAGTGTCGTAGGTCCTCACCCTTTTCCAGTTATGGTTAGGGATTTCCAATCAGTAATTAGTAGAGAAGCAAGGAAACAAATTCTTGAAATTGAAGGCAAGTTGCCAAAAGCAGTTATTGCTTGTGTCGGTGGTGGTAGCAATGCTATTGGAGCTTTTTATCATTTTATAGAAGATAAAGAAGTAGAGTTAATCGGTTGCGAGGCAGCAGGTAGAGGTATTGATACTATAGAAACAGCGGCAACGTTATCTACAGGTAGGGTTGGAGTTTTTCACGGTATGAAGTCTTATTTCTGTCAAGATGAGGCTGGTCAGATTGCTCCAGTTTATTCAATTTCTGCTGGTCTTGATTATCCTGGTGTTGGGCCAGAGCATTCTTATTTGTATGATATAAAAAGAGCAAAATACGTTGCAGTTACTGATGATGAAGCAGTAGATGGTTTTCAATATTTATCAAAAACTGAAGGTATAATACCTGCTATAGAAAGTGCTCACGCAGTAGCTTATGCAAAAAAGATAGTGCCATCATTAAGTAAAGATGATGTAGTTATTATAAATATTTCAGGTAGAGGCGACAAAGATGTTGCAGCAATAGCCCGTTATATGGGGGTTGATATTCATGAATAAGATTAATAACGCCTTTAGTAAAGGAAAAGCATTTATTGGGTTTATTACAGCAGGCGACCCTAACCTTGAAAAAACATCAGATTTTATAAAAACAATGGAAAAATCTGGAGCAGATTTAATAGAGCTTGGTATCCCTTTTTCTGACCCAGCAGCAGATGGACCTATTATAGAAAAAGCATCTATTAGAGCTTTAGAAAGTGGCACTACACCAGAGAAGATTTTTAATATGCTTCTTGAAATAAAAAACGATATTTCTATACCTATAGTTTTTTTAACGTATTTAAATCCAGTTTTTAATTATGGCTACGAGAATTTTTTTAAAAAGTGTGATGAATGTGGAGTTAGTGGCATAATTATTCCAGATTTACCTTATGAAGAACGCAATGAAATAATTGAATATACAAAAAAATATAATATATCATTAATTCCTTTTATAGCTCCAACATCAAAAAATAGAATTAAAATGATAGCAGAAGAATCTGAAGGCTTTATATATTGCGTTTCATCTCTTGGAGTTACTGGTTTAAATAACGAATTAGACGTTGATTTATCAGATATTATAAACCATATTAGAGAAGCTACAGATACAAAAATAGCAGTTGGTTTTGGTATATCAACAGAAGAACAAGGAAAATATATTTCAAAATATTCAGATGGCATAATTGTAGGCAGTGCTATAGTAAAGATTATTGAAGAATACGGAGTAAATGCTGATAAACCACTATCTGAATATATATCAAAAATGAAGAAAGCTATTAGTTAAGATAATCAAGGCTAACTTATTAAGTTAGCCTTTTTTGTGATTAAAGGGCTAATTGATATTAATTATCAAAAATAATAAAAAATATGAGAAAAATTATCAAAAAAAGCAAAAAATATCAATTTTTATTATTTTTTAAGGGTTTAAAACAAGATAAAAAAGGTATTTTTTTTGAAATTTTAATATTTTTGTAAAAAAATATTTGACAAAATAGTTTAAAAGTTTTAAAAGTAGTAACAGTTACTAATTTGGATAGAGAATGAAGTATTCAAGGCAGAGAGAACTTATATACAATGCAGTTATGGAAGAGCACGTTCACCCTACTGCAGAAGATGTATATAAAAAATTAAAGTTAGATAATCCACAGTTAAGTTTAGGAACAGTTTATAGAAATTTGCAAGTTTTATCAGAAATAGGTTCCTTAAAAAAATTAACTTTTCCAGATAAGCCTGATAAGTATGACGGCAATAAGAAACAACATTATCATGGAATTTGTGTAGATTGTGGTGATATTAAAGACATATATATAGATTACAAAGAAGATATAGACAGACAAGTAAACGATGAAACTGGATACGTTGTTTTGTCTCACGATATAGTATTTAACGTAATTTGTCCCAAATGTGAAAATAAAATGCAGTAATAATTTGGGTTAATATAAGGAGAAATGAGATTATGGAATTGAAAGGTTCAAAAACAGAAAAAAACTTAGAAACAGCATTTGCTGGCGAGTCTATGGCTCGTAACAAGTATACTTATTATGCTGCTAAAGCAAAAGGTGAAGGTTACAATCAAATTGCAGCAATTTTTCAAGAAACTGCTGATAATGAAAAAGAACACGCAAAAATTTGGTTCAAACTTCTTCATGATGGTATCCCAACTACAGACGTTAACTTAAAAGACGCTGCTGATGGCGAAAACTACGAACATACTACTATGTATAAAGAATTTGCTGAAACTGCAAAAGAAGAAGGTTTTGCTAAAATCGCTTACCTTTTTGAGCAAGTAGGTAAAATTGAAAAAGAACACGAAGAAAGATACCTTGATCTTCTTAAAAATGTTAAAGAAAACAAAGTATTTAACAAAGCAGAAAAAGTAGTATGGCAATGTGCTAACTGTGGACATATCCACTTTGGTGAAGCTGCTCTTGAAGTTTGCCCAGTTTGCGAACACCCAAAAGCATACTTCCAAGTTAAAGCTGAAAACTACAAATAAGCAACATTTAATTAGCTATATATAGAGGCTATATGTTAAATTAGTATGGTGTAGTTTAAAAGCTACACCATAATTTTATAGTGAGGACACAGTATGAAACGTATTGTATTTATTATTGCCCTTATGGGTGTATTTGCTTTTGCTACTACTAACGCAATGGCTGACAAATTGCGTGAGCAAGCTAAAGGTGCTTTTGAAGTAATCCCAGCTACACCAAAAGTGTTGCCTAACAACCCAGCTACTCCAGAAAAAGTAGAACTTGGTAAAATGCTCTTTTTTGAGCCACGTCTTTCAAAAAGTATGCTTATTAGCTGTAACACTTGCCATAACTTAAGTTTTGGTGGCGATGATTATCAAGAAACTTCTATAGGTCATGGTTGGCAAAAAGGTCCAAGAAATGCTCCAACTGTTTTAAATTCAGTGTATAACCACACTCAATTTTGGGACGGTCGTGCAGGAGACCTTGCAGAACAAGCAAAAGGTCCTATTCAAGCATCTGTTGAAATGGCAGCAACACCTCAACACGTTGTTAAAGTATTAAAAAGTATCCCAGAATACGTTGCTTTATTTAAAAAAGCGTTTCCAAAACAAAAAGACCCAGTTACATTTGATAATATGGCTTTAGCTATTGAAGTATTTGAAGCAACATTAGTTACTCCAAATTCTCGTTTTGACAAATGGCTTTTAGGTGATGATAAAGCTATGAATAAAGAAGAAAAAGAAGGGCTTAGAGTATTTCTTGAAAAAGGTTGTGATAGCTGTCATGGTGGAATCAACTTTACTGCAGAAGGTTTCTTCCCATTTGGTGTAGAAGTTGCTCCAAGTGATGAAATTCTTGCAGGTGATAAAGGTCGTGCAGCACTTAAAGAAACTGATGGTGAAGAAGGTTTCAAATCTCCAACATTAAGAAATATTGTTTATACTGCTCCTTACTTCCATTCTGGTAAAATTTGGAAATTAGACGAAGCTGTTAGTATTATGAGTTCAAGCCAACTTGGTATTAAACTTTCTAATAAAGAAGTTAAACAAATAGTGGCTTTCCTTAAAACTCTTACTGGTGAGCAACCAAAAGTTGAGTATCCTATTCTTCCTCCATCAACTGATGATACACCAAAACCAGTTTACCATTAATTTATTATAACCTTTTGGTTATTTTTTATAAGCCGTAGTTTAAAACTACGGCTTTTTTTTGAAAATTATTAAGAGTTTATTTAATTATATTCTTTTACAATTTCTTTTATAATATTATAGATTGCCACGACGATTAAAATCGTCTCGCTAGTGACGTAAAAACAGTCATTACGAGGAGCAAAACGACGAAGTAATCCAGTAAAAAAGGTTGATATGAAATTTAGTTAAAAAAAATATTTATAAAACATTTCTTTATTTAACTTTGAAATAATAAATAAATATAAATTTTTTAAATAAAATTGAAATGATAACAATATACATAAAGAATACAATTTTTGAACTCAGAAGTAATGACATATATTCATTAAATGTATTTAGCGAACACTGGGCTTGTCCCCGAACGAAGTGAGTTTGTGAGCTAATTT
>JAZSQT010000032.1:0-3500 GCA_045538075.1 Mucispirillaceae bacterium | reverse complement strand
AGTGAAACGACGAAGTAATCCAGTAAAAATAGTTTTAAAATCATCTAATTATAATTTTTTATATCTATTTACATTAATCTGTTATATATTCTATTGATAAATATAAAAGGACATTATGGTTTACGGAAAATTAGAATCAATACCAGCAAAACATATTAAATCTATAGAAAAATTATCATCTCGTAAGTCTCGTAGTAATTACGTTATATCTTTAGATATTGCAAGGATTTTATGTAGCTTTTCACTTGCTACTGGTCGCCAAATTGCAATTTTATTATCAAGAAGTGGTGATATTGAATATACTATAGTTGGTTCGCCTGATGAAATATTGATACCAGTATTATCACGTTTTCGCCTTACTGCTGGTAGATTACGTGGTTTGCGATTAGTCCATACTCACCCATCAGGCAAAGGTGTAGATAATGACGATTTAACAGATATGGCACTATTAAGGCTTGATAGTGTTACTGCATTAAATTACGATAATAAAGCTGAACCGATAAAAATGGAAACTGCTTATTTATTGCCTGATGGAACTGGTGGCGACTATACTTTTCTTGATGACAGAGACCCTTTTAATCAGAAAATTGATTATTTATCTTTTATTGAAGCCCTTGATGATGAAATTTTAAAAAAAACTGAAAGCCTACATAAAGTTAAAAATAAAGATTATGCCGTATTAACTGGCTGTTTTATAAAAAAAGATAATATAGATACTCATATGGCAGAATTATCGGAACTTGCTCGCAGTGCTCAAGTTGAAGTTGCTGGAATTTTTCCTCAAAAAAGAAACCAAATTCACCCAAAATACGTTATTGGAACTGGTGCTTTAAGAGAAATTGTTATTAAAGCGTTATGGCTTGGAGCAGAATATATCATATTTGACAATGAGTTATCGCCATCTCAAGTTAGAGCTATATCAGATTTTACCGAGTTAAAAATAATAGATAGAACCCAATTAATATTAGATATATTTGCAAAAAGGGCAAAATCTAACGACGGAAAATTAAGGGTAGAATTAGCACAGTTGAAATATATTATGCCTCGTTTATCTAGTAGAGACGATGCCTTATCTCGCCTTACTGGTGGCATTGGTGGAAGAGGACCTGGTGAGACTAAACTTGAAATTGATAAAAGACGAATTAGCGACCGTATATCTTTTTTATCAAAAAAATTAAAAGATTTAGAAAAATCAAGAAATATCGGTAGAGCAAAAAGGAAGAAAGAGGCATTACCAGTTGTATCTATTATAGGCTATACTAATGCAGGCAAATCAACATTATTAAACAAACTTACAAATTCAAGTATTTATGCAGATAATCTGCTTTTTGCAACTCTTGATACATCATCTAAAAGAATACGTTTTCCTCAAGAAAGGGACGTAATTATTACAGATACAGTAGGTTTTATTAGAGATTTACCGTCAAATTTAGCAGGTGCTTTTAAATCTACATTAGAAGAAATTGGCGAAGCAGATTTATTTCTTCATGTAGTAGATGCTAACGATAGAAATTTTAAAAAACATATAAAGTCTGTTGAAAGTGTTTTAATAGAAATGGGTTTTATTGAAAAAGAAAGAATAATCGTTTTTAATAAAATTGATTTAATTAGCGATGAAAATTTAAGATTGTTAGAAGAAACTTATCAAAATGCAGTGTTTATATCGGCTTTTGATAGGTCAACTTTTGCTACCCTATTAAACAAAATTCAGTATTACTTTTTTAAAGAAGGATTAAATTTAGGAGATTATTAAATGATTTTTGCTGAAATTTTAGAAAAACGCATTAAATATTACGCTGAAAATAATCCAGAAGCTATTTATAACCTTTACCATAAAAATAGTAAATTTAAAGAATTTTTCCCTACTTTTGAAGTGTATAAAACTCATTTTGATAAATTAATTAGCGACCATCTGCCTATTAATGTTGAAGTGTTTAGAGAAAACCAAACAGACGATAAAGCTGAAGCATTATATATAGAAATTTTTAAATACGGCGAAACTATAAAAAAATTTTATTCTAAAACTACTTTTGTTTTAGAAAATAATGAATGGTTGATTATTGATGAAAAAAGAGAGGAGCAAGTAATAAAAGATTAATATGAATAAAATACTTCTTTCAATACTATTAATTTTAGTTATTTCTTGTTCAAAAGAAGAGAAGTATAGAAGTGTATCTTTTTTTGCAATGGGAACTTATGTTGATATTACTTTACCAGAAAAAAATAGCATAGAATTTAAAAATGTTACAAATTTGATAGATAAATTGTCTTTTGATATAAAAAAAGAAACAGACTATATAAACAATTCTAAAAGCAATGACGAGATACAAATATCAGATAGTTACTGTAATTTACTAAAGAAAGCAGAATATTATAAAAAAATTAGTAACGGAAAATTTAATATCTCAATTTATACTATTTTACATTTATACGGCTTTCCAGAGGGCGATTTTAGAGATATTTCTAAAAAAGAAAAATTAGAAGCCTTAGAAATATCAAAAAAAGGCATAACATTAGTAGAAAAAAATAATCATTGTTCTGTTATTAATAATGGTGCAAAAATAGATTTAGGTTCTTTTGCAAAAGGTTATATTGTAGATGAAGCAGCCAATTATCTAACAAAAAAGGGTATTAATAATTTTATTATTAGTGCTGGTGGTGATTTATATGCAGGTGGCTTAAAGAACAACAATTTATGGCGACTTGGGATAAAAAACCCTAACGTAAAAGGTGGTATTAGCAAAGTAGTAGAATTAAGTAATAAAGCCCTTGCAACTAGTGGCACATACGAAAGATTTTTTATAAACAAAAATGGCGATAAAATATCCCATTTAATTGATGCAACTAACGGCGAAGAGCCAAATTATTACGTTAGCGTTAGTGTCATTGCCGATACTGCTGAACTTGCCGATGCTTTTGCAACAATCTATTTTTTATTACCACCAAATGAAGTAAAAAAAAGATGTAAAAATGATAAAACAATTGTATATACAATTGACAAAAACAATATTATGTCAGAATTTTGCAACTAAGGATTAATTTATGAAAAAATATTTATTAATTATAATAATGTTTCTTATAGTTGGGTGTCATGGAATGTTTTTTCACCCAGATAAAAATTTATATTATAACCCAGAAATTTGTCAACAACAGCCAAAAAATTATGAAATAGATAGTAGCGATAATACTACTCTCCATGCTTGGTTATTTAGAACTAATCATAAAGAACCTAAAGGCACAATAATTTTTATGCACGGCAATAGCAGAAATATGACTACTGAATCTTTAGGTATGTTATGGGTGTTAGAAAAAGGATACAATTTGTTTACTTTTGATTATAGAGGATACGGTGTTTCTACTGGTAAACCGTCAATAAAAGGTGTTATGGAAGATGGTGTTGAAGCATTAGATGGATTTATGCAAATTAAAGAAGTCGGAGGCCAAGCGGTCTTAGGAAGACAACACTTAGCTACAACTCCTTGGGTCACAGAAAGAAATGG
>JAZSQT010000185.1:0-2601 GCA_045538075.1 Mucispirillaceae bacterium | reverse complement strand
CCCTTCGCTCCTCGTAATGATTTGTTTTTACGTCAATAACCCTTTTAAAGTCACTAGCGAGAAAAACGCTAGTTTTTCGTGGCAATCCATAGATTATATAAACAATTTCTGTATTTATATACTTGTTTCAATATTAATATCGGAAAAAAGTAATTTTAAATTTTAATAGTAATCACAAAAAAATATAGATGTAAAAAAATACTTGCGGTAAATATAAAAATAGTATATATTACTAATTAAGATAAATTACTATTAAGGAATTAATATTAAATGAAACGAAATACTATGCAACGAATGTTAGTTTTAAATACTGTTAAAAATTTTAATACTCATCTTACAGCAGATGAAATTTATGAAAATATTAAAGAAATTTATCCAAATATCAGTAAAGGCACAGTATATAGAAATTTAAATGAGCTTGTGTCTGATAATTTAGTTAGCAAGGTTACTATAGATGGTTCAGCCGATAGGTTTGAATATATTAGCGAACCTCATTACCATTTAAAATGTAATAAATGTGGTGGCGTTTTTGATGTAAAAATACCTTATATGAAAGATTTAGATATTCAAGCATCTCAAATGACTGGCTTTACATTATACAGCCACAATACAACTTTTACTGGCATTTGCGATAAATGTAAAAGTAGTTAATATATAGATGGAGGCAAATATGGAGAAAAAACCACTTACTACTGCTTTTGGCAGACCTATGGAAAGCGATCAAGCTTCGCAAACTACAGGTAACAGAGAAAAAGGCTATACTTTACTTCAAGATGTTCATCTTGTAGAAAAATTAGCTCATTTTAATAGGGAAAGAATACCAGAACGTGTAGTTCACGCAAAAGGAGCTGGAGCTCACGGATATTTTGAAGTTACTAATGATATTTCTAAATATACAAGGGCAAAGTTTTTATCAGAAGTTGGCAAAAAAACTGATGTTTTTGTTAGATTTTCTACAGTTGGTGGCGAAAGAGGTTCAGCAGATTCTGAAAGAGACCCACGTGGTTTTGCAGTAAAATTTTATACAGAAGAAGGCAATTATGATATGGTAGGAAATAATACTCCTACATTCTTTATTAGAGATGCTATTAAATTTCCAGATTTCGTTCATACACAAAAAAGAAACCCTCAAACAAATCTTAAAGATGCAACTATGTTTTGGGATTTTTTATCGCTTACTCCAGAATCAGTTCATCAAGTAACTATTCTTTTTTCTGATAGAGGCACACCTAAAGATTATCGTCATATGGACGGTCATTCAAGCCATACATTTATGTTCTATAATGCTGAAGGTAAATATTATTGGATAAAGTGGCATTTTAAAACTGTTCTTGGAAACGAAACTCTTACTGCAAAAGAAGCAGAAGAATTAGCAGGTAGCAACCCAGACCACGCTACACAAGATTTATTTAATGCTATTGAAAAAGGCGACTATCCTGAATGGAAAGTTTACGTTCAAATTATGACGCAAGAAGAAGCAGCAAACTACAAGTTTGACCCATTTGATATTACAAAAGTATGGTATCATTCTGATTTTCCATTAATAGAAGTTGGTAAAATGGTGCTTAACAAAAATCCAGAAAATTATTTTGCAGAAGTAGAGCAAGTTAAATTTTCACCTGGCTCATTCGTTCCTGGAATTGCAGCAAGCCCAGATAAACTTTTGCAAGGCAGACTTTTTGCATACGATGATGCTCATAGATATAGATTAGGTGTTAATAATCATCAAATACCTATAAACGCACCAAAAGCAGCTTGTCCATTCCATTTTCAAAGAGATGGTTATATGTCTGTTGATGGTAACGGTGGCAAAAATTTAAATTACTATCCAAATAGCTTTTTAGATGTAGCTCCAGACAAATCTTATGGACCACCTGCAATAGATTTTAGTGCAGTTGTTGCTCGCCATGAAAGAGATGACGAAGATGTTGATTATATCCAAGCCGGCGAACTTTATGAAAGAGTATTAAATGACACTCATAAAGACCATTTAGTTAATAATTTAGCAGACCATATGAAAGGAGCAAAACGCAATATTCAATATCGTCAAACAGCTATTTTTTATAAAGCTAATGCCGATTACGGAACACGTGTTGCAAAACTTTTAGACCTTGATGTAGAAAAAGTTAAAGAGCTTGCAAGTATGAAACAAGCAGACAGAGTTAAAGCAACGTCTAAAAAAGATTAATTTTTTAGATTATAGCATATCTCCCCATATTTTAAGTTAAAAAGGAAGCTATCATTTTAGCTTCCTTTTTATTATATATCGTTAACATTATTTTCTACTAACGATTTATTAAACGTAAAATTTTAACCCTTGTAGCGATGAAATATTTTTATAAAAACTTTCTAATTCTTCATAATCCATTACTATAGTAGTAATAGAAAAACTACTATATTTACCCTTTGAACTTGATTTTTCTGAAATATTTACTTCTCTATCTTTTAAGTCAAATATCTTTAATAGTGGTTCTTTAAATTCTTCTCCAGCTTCTAAAACTATTTTAAATGTAAATATTGACGGAAATTCTTGTAACTCTTTTATTGATGACATTTTTTCTACTCATTTTATATTGTTACACTAAAAGTATATTATTTTTT
>JAZSQT010000010.1:0-16796 GCA_045538075.1 Mucispirillaceae bacterium | reverse complement strand
AAGCGAGTTGGTTGACAGAAAACGAGTGGGATAAATAATGCCCACTCCCGTTTTTGCGACCTTATTGAATAAATATATGGAATGCTTTTACTTCTGGAGAAAAAATTGTGTTCTTTAGGGAAGTTGATATTGAAATAACCTTTACACCGAAAACAGTTAATTAATATTATAAAGTTAGGACGAAATTTTTTGTATAATATATAGGTTGCAATTTCTTCACCACAAGTTAATTTTAATTTGCCTACCACCTTTTTTGATGATATAAAACTAAATTAGATGTTTTAATAAAAATACGTGAGGTTATTATGAAAAAAGTTGTTGTTTTCTTAGCCGACGGTTTTGAAGAAATTGAAGCTATCGGCACTATTGACATTTTAAGAAGATGTAATATTGATGTTACAATTTGTTCTATTGGTAGTAGCCATTACGTTACTGCTGCCCATGAAGTTAAAGTTGCACCTGATACAACTATTGACAAAATTAATATTAACGATTTTGACGGTTTTATATGCCCTGGAGGTGGCGTTGGTGCAGAAAATTTACGCAATTCAAAAGACGTTACTTCCATTATAAAAAGTGCTTTTGATAACGGAAAATTAGTTGCTGCAATATGTGCTGCTCCTACTGTATTTGAAGCTGCTGGAATAATGAAAGGCAAAAAAGCTACAATTTATCCATCTATGAAAGATTACTTAAAAGATGCCTCATACTCTAATGATGATGTCGTTATTGATGGCAATATTATTACTGGAGCAGGTCCTTTTATTACTTTTAAGTTTGCTCTTGCTATTGCAGAATATCTTGTTGGTAAAGATGATGCTACACAAGTTGGCAAAGATATGCTATATCTTAAATAATGTTAGGAAAATTTTTTAAAACTACAGATATTACTCTTGCTTTGGGCAGTGGCTCGTCTAAGGGTGCTGCCCATATTGGAGTTATTGAAGCATTAACTGATTACGGCTTTAGCATTAAAGCTATTGCTGGCACAAGCATAGGAGCTATCGTTGGAGTATACTACTCTTTAGGCAAAATAGATGTATTAAAAGAGTGGCTAACAAGTTTCAATAAAGCAAACACCTTTAAAGCCCTTGATTTTACCTTGTCTGGTGGCTTTATATCTGGCAAAAAACTAATGAAACATTTTGAAAACCATCTTGGAAATGCCACTTTTGAAGATACTAATATTCCCTTATATATTACTGCTACAAATTTTACGACTGGCTCAAAAGAAGTTTTTTCTTCAGGAGAAATACTTCCTGCCATAAGGGCTAGCATATCAGTTCCAGCAGTATTTAAGCCATACTTTCATAACGGCTCATACTACGTTGATGGTGCCGTTACAGACCCAGTGCCATCTACTGTTTTACATGAGAGAAATTATAAAAATATCGTTGCAGTTCAATTAAATAAACATATTGAAATTAGAGAAGAAACAGATACTCCATCAATTACTGAAATTATGGGTAGGTCTATGGGCATTATTTCTAAAGCATTGGCAGAATCTTTATCAGGGTATGAAAAAGCAATTATTGAACCTAACTTATCGGCTTACAGTATGTTTGAAATATATAAAGCAAAAGAAATTATAGAAATAGGATACAAGACTACAGAAGATTTAATAAAATCAAAAAAACTCCAACACTCTTTATCTAAAAGAGTGTCAGATTATTTTTCAAACTGCAAAAAGTCGTAAAATCGTCTATCTGCCGATAGTAAATGATTATCATACCAGCCAATAATAAAATCATAGGCATCACGTATTACGCCATCAACACCTCTGTTATCAAAATCTTCATCATTTGGTGATAAGTTTTTCTTTTGATTAAGTTTAACACGATACAATTTTGAAACAGAGTGAATAAATTTTTTGTGTTCTGCAACGTGTTCCTCGTAACTTGGATAACGAGTTCTTTTCATAATTTCTTCTTGTGCATTAAAATGATTTCTTGAATATTCTGTCAATATGCCTAAAAATTTATCTAACTCTTCTTCTTTATATATTGAGTCTCGCATATCTATAAAAATATTTGCATGGCGAATAAAATCTCTCGTATGATTATCAAGAGCAACATCGCCAGATTCCAACTCTCTAATCCACTCTAATGAACGTTTATCACTCAAGGTAGCACCTCATTTTCTTTTAATTTATCAGTATAAATATATTTTGAAAACCAAATTACTATGCTTACATAAAAGAATAATATTATTATTAAACCAAAAAATGATAGCAACCCTACTTGATTAATATTGCTACCAACCATTGATGAAGCATATAATTTACTAATAAAATATTTATCTATTCCTATTAGCAATGGCAATGTAATATAAAATAATACCGATGATACAGTAATTCTTGCCCCTAATTTTCTACTAATAGGAAAAATCATCAACACAGCACCAACAACCATTATATATTTGATTAGTGGAGTGGAAGTTATTATGTTAATAAGAATACTTAAGCCAGTAAAGAAACCTAAAGAAGATAAAAATAAGTTATAAGTATCATTATTTACGACAATTTCTTCTTGGGTAGATATACTGTTTATAATAGATGTCATTTCTTGGATATTAGAGCCAGAATTAAAGTATAATATTGGTGAAAATAGAGATAATACTACTTCATACAATCCAAACAATACTGTAATTGCAAATATCCAATAAACAACGAAAGGTGGCAATATTTTTCTTGTAAGACGCTTTACGATATAAGCTGGAGCAAAAAATATGATTGATACAATATGTTGAAAAATTATACTGATAGTCCCTTTAAACCCTATACTATTACTACTTTTTTCTTTTACTTTTTTCTCTTTTACCTCTTTCTTAGGTTTTTCTGGAACATCTACTATATCTTCACTTGCTACAGAATCTAATATATCTTGAGGAACTTCTTTTGCATCTCTTGGTTTTGGTGCTGGAGCTGGCACTGGAGTATTTGTAGCTTTTGCAACTTGCTCATTAATTACATTGCTGTATAAAAGTTCTTCTTCTTTACTATTTGCTTCTGGAATATCTTCAGCTTTTTTCTGCATAAAAGATAAATCAAGCTCATTTAATAATTTATCTTCATCGTCCATTGAAGTATTACTATTTATTTCACTTTCTGCTACTGGTTCAACATCTTTCATAATATCATCAAAGGATATTGATTGACCTTCTGTTGCAGTATGTTCGCTATCATCTACTGGTTCAACGTCTTTCATAATATCATCAAAAGATATAGTTGGAGATTTTTCTGTTGATTCATTAATTAAACTATTTTCTACAGACTGAAATATTTCTGATAACTTTAAAGATGGAGTTTTATCTATAAATAATACAACGAATGCTCCTTTTAGTGGAGCAGCTTGGTATTTAACGAAATTTTTATCTAAATAACTTTTTACTTGGTCAACATTATCTTCAGTAATTACTAATGCAGATTTTTTGATTAAGCTGTTTAAATCAACATCTTTAAGGCTAAAAGATGAATTATAATTTGATAAAGCCTTACCTAAAGATAATATTGCCTTACTTTCAAGGTTGCCTATAGAATTGTTAGAAGAAAAATCATCTAATAATGCTTGAACTTCTAAATCTTCTATATTTTCTGGATTATTGACATTTATTTCTGCAAGATAATAACTATTTCTTTTTGTATCTAATAGGATATACGAAGATATATTATTAACATCGTCGTAATCAACACCTTTTTTCAATAATGTAACTCCAGCTTTATTAAAAAAACTTTTCATTACATTTTCAAATTGCCTTAAATCCATTTATCGCTCCAAAAAGAACACAAAATACTAAGATAGTATAAATAAAACAAATTACTTTTTCAACCTTTGATATTAAATAATAAATAATTTGTAAAATTTTTAGAAAAATTATTGCCTCAAATTATTTTGATATTTTCTGATACGTCATTACAAGGAGTGAAAGGACGAAGTAATCTATACAAAAACAATTCTACAATTTATATTTAAGCTCTCTATCTTATGTATTTAATTCTTTCATATAAGATAATTATGTTGTAGAATTATTTATAGATTATATAAATTTCTACAACATATTAGGAGCTTATTATGGATAAATTTAATCCGGTAATTGCAGTTATAGATATAGGTAGCAACTCTATTAGGCTTCAAATTTCAAAAATTATTGACAGAACTTATAAAATAATAGACGAGCATAAGCAAACTGTTCGTATTGGAGATAATGTTTATAAAACTGGTGCTTTTTCTGATGAAGCAATAGAAACTCTAATTTCAATATTATCAAATATGAAAGATATGATGGATAAAGCTAACGTTGGCAACTATCGTGCCGTTGCGACAGCGTCTTTTAGAGAAGCAAAAAATGGAGAAGAAGTTGCAGAAATCATAAAATCTAAAGTAGGCTTAAATATTGAGATTATTACTGGTATAGAAGAAGCACGGATAATGTATCTTGCTGCCTCATCTTATTTTCAGTTATCAGATAGTAATACACTTCTTGTTGATATGGGTGGTGGTAGCACCGAGTTTTCTTATTCTGCAAGTGGCAACTTAAAATTTAGTAAATCTACTGCTTTAGGTTGTTCTAAGTTGACGTATGAATACCTAAAATCTGACCCAGTAGAAAGTAGCGAAATAGAAAATTTAAAAGAACATATAAACAACGTATTATCAGAATTTATGCCAAATTATGGTGTAAATAAAATTATTTGTTCTGGTGGAACCCTTAACAATATTTCTGCTATATATAATAAGAGAAATAATTTAAATGATAGTGTCGTTAAATTTGCCGATAGTATTTTTACTAAACATTTTATGAACGAAATCAGCAACAAATCTATTGCAGATAGATTAAAGATTAGTGGACTTGAGCCTGCAAGGGCAGATATGGTGTTATCTGCTGCTATTTTGATAAATATTTTATTAAAAAAATATTCTCTTGAAGGGTTTTATACTTTATCTGGTGGGTTAAGAGCCGGTTTAACTATAGATTTAATTAACAAAATGGGAATTGAGTTAATTTTTCAAGGTGGCAAGAATATAGATATTAGGTATAGTAGGCTTATTGAAACTGGCAAAAAATATAATTTTGAAGAAAATCATGCGTTACACGTTACTATGCTTTCAGAAAAAATATTTAATAATTTACACGAAGAATTAGATCTTGATAAAAATTCTTGGCGACTTCTTGAAGCTGCTGGTATTTTACACGATACTGGTCAGTATATTTCTTATTCATCTCATCATAAACACTCTTATTATCTTATTGTAAATACTGATTTAGTTGGATATACAGAAGAAGAAAGAGAAATAGTTGCAAATATTGCAAGGTATCATAGAAGAGGAACACCAAAAAATAAACACGAGAATTTTTTAAATTTAAGTAGAGAGAATAAAGAACTCGTTTTGAAATTATCAGCAATTTTGCGAGTTGCAGACGGATTAGACAGAAGTCATGCTGGAGTTGTAAAAGATGTAGATATTAGTATAGACGACAGAAAAATTGAATTTTCTATCAATTACGACGGCAATGTTAATTCTGAAATAAATGGATTTGATAAAAAGAAAGATTTACTTGAAATGATAACTAAAAAAGAAATATTATTAAAATATTAGTAAAATTTTCATCATTAAAATTATGGCTATATTTTTTAATATTTTTTCTCACTTGTTTCGGTGAAAAAATAATTTAAAATGATTTTTTACCTCGTAATGACTGTTTTTTTACGTCTTTAACCCTTTAAAAGTTATTAGCGAGACGATTTTTAATCGTCGTGGCAATCTATATATTATACAAAAAATTTCTGTTTTGATTTTTTATCAACTATATTTACTGGATTACTTCGTCGCTTTGCTCCTCGTAATGACTGATTTAAAGTCTTTAACCCCTTAAAAGTCACTAGCGAGAAAAACGCCAGTTTTTCGTGGCAATCCACAAATTATATAAACAATCTCTATTTTTATATACTTGTTTCGGTGTAAAGGTTATTTCAATATCAACTTTCCTAAAGAACACAATTTTTTAATCTTGATAAATGATACAAAAAATTTTGTCCTAAAATTTTTTGTCAACCGTTACGCAAAAACGTGGTTTTGCTCCACTTACGAAAAAACTACTCGTTTTTTCGGTGCAATTTCTGTCCTGAAATTGTTACATTTCGGTTAAAATTTCGTCATAAAATTTTTTCTATATTCATAATGATGAAACTTGAAACAATAAAGATATTTAAATTTTATCAATAATATTGAAACGGCAACAAGATACATAAAGAATACAATTTTTGAACTCAGAAGTAATGACATATATTCATTAAATGTATTTAGCGAACACTGGGCTTGTCCCCGAACGAAGTGAGTTGGTTGACAGAAAACGTGGCAATTAATAAAACGCCACCCGTTTTTGCGAGCTAATTTAATGAATATATGGAATGCTTTTACTTCTGGAGAAAAAATTGTGTTCTTTAGGAAAATTATATTGAAATAATCTTTACACCGAAATGAGTTAATTAATATTATAAAATTAAAATTAAATTTATATCAATCTTTTTACTGGATTACTTCGTCGTTTCACTCCTCGTAATGACTGTTTTTTACGTTAATTATTCTTTTAAAGTCATTGCGAGAAAAACGCCAGTTTTTCGTGGCAATCTATAATATTATACAAAAAATTTCGTCCTAAAATTTTTTGTTAACCGTTTCGCAGAAGTAAATTCTGCTCCACTTACGAAAAAACATTCGTTTTTTCGCTCCAATTTCTATCCTGAAATTGTTACATTTCGGTTAAAATTTCGTCCTAAAATTTTTTGTTAACTAACATTTTTATCGTAAACTGCTGTTAATGTTGGCGTAAAACCTAACTGCAAAAGTGCCTCTTTGCTTCGTCTTTTTCTTTTACCAGTAATAAATACATCAAGTTCTTCTTTTAATATTCTTTCTTGTCGCTCTTTTGCTTTTTTATCTGCATCTTGGTTCATAATATCTGTAAAATAGCCAACTCCTATTGCAAGTGCGTCTAACCTATCATCGTGAGCTAATGCTCCTTTTTCTTTCATAATATGCGTAAGTTGATAAAAAAGCATATATCTATGAGGATTTTCTACATTTTCTTTACTAATTAAATCTTGATATATAACAGATTCATTAACAATTAATCTATGACTTGCAATTACTGGTTCTAATGTGTCTATAATTCTTGCTTCTTTCATAGATGAATGTCTAACTTCTTCTATACTTGCTTTAACATTATGTTTAATTAAAATTGGTGATAACAACTCCTTAAACATACCATCACCAAAATTGCTTTCTATAATAACACTATTTACTTTATGGCAAGCTGATATTTCTGCTAATTTTTCTAACGTATCTGGACTATATCCACCTTTTAGCCCACCAGCTTCCATTAAAAAAATAATTCCATCTCGCTGATATAAAACGACGTATGCCGTCTCGTCTTTTCCTCTTCCTGATGGGTCTATTGCAATTATTTTACTTTTATATTCAACTTTATTACCACTAACATTTGCCTTAAAAAAACTATCGCCACCAAAACCTACAGAAGATATATTCAACTTTGTCCTTGATGATTTTTCCCATAAAATATATTCATAAGTTTTATCTTTATCTAATTCTACTACTGGCAAATCCCATAATTTTAAAGGATAACGCATAGTATCACTTAACTGGGTATCAAGCATAAATTGTAAAGAAAATCCGACTTTACCATAAGAAAGTTCTCTTTCATATAAATCTTCTTTAGTAAATCTTTTAGGGTCTGTAGGCGTGCCTGATAAAGAAAAATCATTAATAAGTTTTTCTTTTAAAGTGGGAGATAGAAAATTGCTATAATTATCAAGCTCCTTTGCTGATGGATATTTTGCTGGCCAAATTCTAAGTAAATAACCTCTATCTGACAAGTAATTATAAATAGATTGTTCTGATTGTGGCGTGCCTAAATACGTAATTTTTCCAGCTGGTTTTATAATTGCATCAAACTCTTTTATAGCTTCTGATAATTTATCTCTTGCGTATTGAGTTAGAGAGTTTGACGCTGTTTCTATATCGTCTGCTATAATTTCATCGGCTCTTGAACCAGTTAGTTGACCAGATATACCAATAGATTTAACACTTGGTGCATGGTCTAATACGCAACAAGACACATCAAAAGATGATTTAGAACTACGCATAGTTTTTTGAGATTTCATACATTTTAATACATCAACTTGGTCTATTAGCTTTAAGCAGAAAGAAGTAAAATTATCTGAACGTTCTTTGCCTGCTGATACTACAAGAAATTTCAAATTTGGATTAATCCTTAATCGCCACATAACGTAAGCCGATGTTATCCAACTTTTTCCTACTCCTCTAAAGGCTTCTATAACTTTTCTTCTATTACCACTTGATAAAAATGAGGCAATATCAAGCTGAATAGGTGTAGGGTCTGGCAAGCCTAATGCTCGCCAAACCACAATTAAAAACACCCTAAAATCAAGTAATTTTTCTGGCATTGGTGGATAAGAACAATTATTCATATAGTATCACCAAGTATAAAATTTATATCCTCATCAGTAGGCAATTCTTGATTTGATATAATTTCGTTATTATCTTTTGGAATATCTAAAATAATTCCGTTATCTTTTAAAAATCTAATTGCATTTGCAATATCTGATGATGATGCTTTTTCTGACGATATTCTACGGTATAGCTCATCACATACGGCAATTTGTAGTTGTTCTAACGATTTATATATCATAAATTCTTTATTTTACGTGTAATAAAATCTAATCCAGCTTTTTCTATTGCTACTGTAAAATCTGTTCCAGTAAAAGAAGCAAGCCCAGCTAATGCTACAGAAATACCGTTAGATTTTAAAAAATAAATAGAAACTTCATAAGCTATGTAGCTTATAAACATTGCCGTTGAAACGCCTAATATAAATAATTTTATTTTATCACTTTTACTTTGGTTTGGGTTGCTTTTTAACTTTACGAGATAGCCAGTTACTCCACCAATAAAAGCTACAATTCCTAACCAAATATATTTTAAGACTTCATTTAAATCTATCATACTGTTATTAATAACTCCTTAATTTATACACGAAATTAATACTGCCTTTAATTTTTCTGAATATTTTAAAATATTTAAATTATCTATTACAGTATCACCTACAAAAGCAGGCTTTTTTGGAATTTCTTGGCTACATTTTACTGGGATATTTACTTCTTTATATATAGGGTAATAAGTTGTAGCTTGTTTTGATGAGCAACCAAACATTAAACATATAAAAATAAAAATTGTTGCAGCTACAAAAAGCCTAATAACTTGTTCTTTCGTGTATCGTTTTTTTATAAATTCTGTAAAAATTTCTTTAATTCTATTCCACATTTAAAAATATCTCCTGATTTTCATAAATAAATTGTAATTTTTCTTGACAAGAAGATTGGTTTTTGACTTTTTCTTTTAATTTTTCGTATTTCTTATTGATAATTTCATAATTTTTATAAAGTTTTTCTTTATTTTCTTTTTCTTTTAGTAAAAAATTATCAATATACTTATTTTGTTTATCAATTTTATCGTTGCAAATAATTTGAGCTTGGTTAGATATTATTAATTCTTTTTCTACATTTTTTAATGTTTCAGTAAGGTTACTTATTTTATCTTTTAAATAATAAGTATAACTTGAGAAAGATATAATAGTAATAAGATATATAGCAAGGCTACCGATAGTTATATATTTACTAATTAGCTATTCTCCTTTTGTAATTCTTCAATTTCTAAAAGTAATTTTGATAATTTTTCTTTATTTTCTTCTACGTTGATATTTGCAAAAATATATGCAACTAAATCTTGCTTTTCTTTTTCCTTATTAGATATTAAAATTTCTTTTTCAATTTTTGGGTCAAGAGTATATACTGGTTCTTCATATTCTCTTACTTCATCTTGATGACTATCTGCATACTTTTTAACCTCTGAATACGTCATTTCTATGCCATACATATCAGCCGTTGGATAATCTTCTGTAATATGAAAAGGCATACCATTATAATCAACAACAAATGTGCCATCATTTTTTATTCTTATATTATTATACATTTTTTCACCTCTCTTATAATTTAAGCTATACGCCAAGCAAAGCCGTTAGTTAATACTGAATAATGATTATACTTAACATTTGACCCACCAACATAAAGGTCTATATATACATCTGATACTGAGTATGTAGCAGATGAAATCAACAGTCTATATACAAGCCAAGTGCCACCTGCTGGAAGAATAGTTGAATTTACATCATTTTTTGTAATTCTGTGAATTTGACCTACACCAGATTTTGTTGTAGGTATAGGAGCTTTATTCTTAATATCTGCACTAGTTAAATAACTTCCCTTTGGCTGTTTTGTTGATAAACCTTCTTGTAATGCTTGATTAGTTGCATAATCACCTACTGGCTGTTTGCTTGCTAAACCTTGATTTAACGCTTCATTAGTTGCGTAATCGCCTACTGGTTGTTTACTATCTAAACCTTGATTTAATGCTTCATTAGTTGCATAATCGCCAACATCTTGTTTCATATTTAAGGCATTTTGCATAGCTGTGCTAATAGGTTTATCAATATCTTTCGTGTTATCAACATTATTTATCATTAAATTTTCTCGTGCTATATCTACTGTATCTGCACCAGTGCCTCCCATAGATATAGATAGTGGTAATAAATGGGTAAAGTCGCCTATATCACCTTTATCACCTTTTTCGCCAGTATCGCCCTTGTCGCCTTTTTCTCCTTTTTCACCAGTATCGCCTTTTTCTCCTTTATATTCTCCTAAGGCTAACTTTTCTTTAAATGTCTCTAAAATTGATGCAGTCTCATTTTTTATAATTTCTGTTTCGTTATTTAATTCTTCTACTGCTTCAACTTTTCCTTGCATATCTGTATCAACTTTTTCTATTAATACATCGCAACGATTAATTAATTCTGATACTTTAGCCGATAATCTCTCATCTGCTTCAGCATTAATTTCTGCCATAAATTTATACTCCTTTATTAAGCAACTTATCTTTCAACATTGAAATTCTAACCATATTATCAAGATGCAAACGACCTAATAAATCATCATTTGCTTTAATATATTTTCGTAAATCAGATATAAAATTATCTTCTATATCAATATGTTGGCTAATAAAGTAATCTTCTATGTTAGATAATTTGCCTAATAATCTTTTTAAAATTGCTTTAATTTGAGCATCTTCTCTACGTCTAACTTGTGTTTCAATATTTAATGATGATTGAGTTTTATTATGAGATTTTTTTATTTCTGTTAATCTGTTATTGACGGCTAAATCAACATTAATATTAACATCTTCTTTTATTTGATTTTTTATAGATATTTCTTTTTCATCTATTTTAGCAATTAATTTTTCATTTAAATTATTTAATGCTTCTTTTAAATAATCTTTTTCTACAGATAATTTATTTATAGAATTTATTGTATCTTTAGACAAATTGCTATATATCCTTAAATTTTCCTCTTTATGTTGAGATACATCTGTTTCAATTCTTGATATTTTTTCTCGCAGCTCTAAAATATCGTTTTTTACTAAATTTAGATTATTTTCAAGCCCTTTAATTTGAATCATTAAATTGCCATAAATACTATCAATACGCTTTTGGGTTTCTAAATCTAATGTATTAATTTTTTCGTTAATAATATTAGTAATATATTCTTCTTTACTATTTACGATTGATATAATGTTGTTACTTATATTTTCTATTTTTTCATTTATATCATCATTAATTAAATTTATATTATCTTTTACTTCTTCTATGGCAAAAATGCTACTTTCTGCAATATCAGTATTTCGTTTTATTACTATTTTTGTAGGTTCTTGCATAGAATTAAGGATACTAATTGAACCGTCTGTTAAAAAAATATAAAATTCATTTTCTTTTTCAACATTATTATTAACTATAACTTGAATATCTGATTTATTTATATAGTCAAAAGGTATTGATAGAGATGTATTTTCATTAACACCACTTGGAAATTCGTAAATAATATAAGTTTTTATTTCTATCTCCTTTAATAATTTATTATTTTATACCTTTATAAGTGTTAAGCATACTTGAGCCTATTTTTAATGCTGAATCAAAGATAATCAAACCGGTATTTTTTGGAGTATATTCTTGCAAACTGCCAATTTTTCTTTGAGCTTGTTGTTTGTAATTTTGGCGATTTAAATTAGAATTTAAATCTATCATAGCAAAATCTTTATCAATACTACTCATATTATTACCGTCAATTATACTTTGACTGCGTAACACATTATCGTATGCGTTGCCACTTGCATTAGATGAAGCTAATAAATCACTTTCTTTCTTTAGATTATCAATTTTTAATGATAATTTTTTATCTGATAAATTTGCTTTTTCTTTTTGTTGCTTAATACCCTCTTTATTTGAATTATCTAATTGTTCTTCAATAGCATTTTGGGCTGTTATATAATTTGCTTCATTAACTCGTTCTGCTTTTTCTTTTTCACCCATAATTGTGCCAATTGTATCAGACACAATAGATAAACTTGATAAAACACCACTTGCGATAGATGCACTTACTAAATCACACATAATTTAAAATTCCTTTAAAATAAGTATAGAACTTCTATTAGCGTTCTTTTAGATAAACGTATAATTGTCCTTTTTCGCTAATAACATTAAAATTTAAGGCTTTCTTTATAAAATTTATATGATTTTTGCTTTCCCTAAAAACTAATGCTACTAAAGTTCTATATTTAAAATTATTAATTAAATTTACTACCGTTTTATAAATTGTTTTTTTAAAATTTTTGCTACTTTCACTACATAATAACCATACTAAATACTGACCTTTTTCAACACCTTTGACGAAACCACCCATAGCAATTATTTTTCCATTATTTAGGCGTAAGCAATAAGTTTTTGAATATTTTAAATTTTGGATAAATTCATTAATTGCCATTGCTTCATTCTTTTTATCAAACAAAAATTCTTTTCTATCTTCCTTAGATAAATCTTTTAAAAATTCTATAATTTCGCCAACAAGAGGCGTTTTTTCGCATAAATAACAATTCATATACCCTCACATTTCTTTAAATTTTTAGATTTTTTGATTAAATAATTTGGCTTTTAGCTGAAAAGAAAATTTCAAAACGACTTTCAATTAATTTAAAATTATTATTAGAATGGCTTTCTATAGAAATTTTTACATTATTATTTTTTGATAATATTGGCACAGTTACTTCATCTTGGTTTATAGCAGGTTTAATAACCCTTTCTTCTTTTTTACGTCCTAATCTTTCTATAATAATTTTAAATTGGCTACTATTATCAAATTTTATAGTCAAATTTCTGATTTGCTTATAACCTGCTGTAATTGTAGGCGACATTGAATCCATACGCAAAAACTGTGTAGAATAAACGTATTTTGAAACATAATCTGTTTCTTTATAACCAAACCTATCTTGATAAACTTCTTTCGTATCGTTAAATACTATTTTTTCTAAATATATTCCGTCATTAATAAGCGAATAATCAATAATCAAGTATAAAACGCCATTAATAATTTCGCCATTTATAATGTTTCCACTAAATACCCATTTGCCCCATGATGATTGAACTTTATCGCCACTACTATTATTTTGATACTTATAAATATATATTTCATTATTGCCAGTAAAAGCTAAAATAATGCTTTCTTCCATACTACCAGTAATTTTTCTTATACCTAAAGGAATATAAGTTGGTATATGGCTCGTTATATCATTTGAATAGCCGTAAATATCTCCTGTTGCTCCAGGTATATATTCTCTAATAGAAGAATTGTTGCCCCTTTTCCCAGAATAAAAAATATTTGAGCCAACTATTTCTGGACGTGCAGATAATTCTGAATCAAACTGGATAATAGGCGTAATAGATATATTTAAAGACGACATAGGTTCGCTATGCTCTACTGCAAACAAAGCTGTATCACTATACAAAAATAAACCCTCATTATATTCTAAGGCGTATTTTAGATTTGATATTTTTTGACTCGTAACAGATACATCTATCGGGTCGCTTGATAAAACCGTCGTTGCTGTCGTATTATAAAAGTTAAAATAATTTCCAACTTCACTCATTACTAAGCTATCATTAGTTAAAAAACATAGCCTATTATTATAAAAGAATATATCGTTTATGTAATTATCCTTAAAAGTAGGCTCTGGACAAGATTTTTCATCACCTATTAACTTTCCTTGCCAATTTATAGTATGTTGTGATACTCCCTTTGACGATATATTTAATGCTATTGGCATATTATTAAAAGTAGTAGTATAATTATTTTTAGCACATTCTTTCCAGTATCCATCACCAATATTTACATTATCATTAGTTATAAATTTTACGTAATAATCATCGTAAACATTGCTTTTATCTCCTCTAATTTTAATAATATTTCCATTTAAAGAACGTAAAGGCAAATCAGAGAAAGATTGAACTTCTGATTTAAAACAACTTATATAATTGCCACCACTATCATCATCGCAACTAATTGTAAAATTGCTGTAGTATGAACCAGATTGATTTTTAAGATTTTTAATAATTAATATATTTTTATATATTTCTACAGATATATCATTAGGTTTTTTAGCATTTATAGTATCGTAAAGGAGACTTGCAATCATAGATGTTGATATAGGTATATTTGATGAGGCTGAAAATTCCCCAGTCATAGACTGTATTTTATAAGGTGTGCCTCTAATTGTAACAGTATAAGTAGTGCTATATGCAGCTTGCTTTATAAATACTGTAGCAACGTTACCGTTATATAATCTATCTGCTTCTATCGTAGAAGAATTAATTGAAACTAATTTACTTTTATTTAAGATAAAATTATAGTCCTTTATCGTCATAAGTTTTAAATCATCTTTTTGATTTTGGCTTACAAAATAATCACTATTAGTTTCACCTATTAATTTTCCAGACAAATCATAAACTTTTGCTTTATTTGATTCTATAATTAATAAGCCAGCTTCATTATCACCACGTCTAATAAAAGCAGTAAAGGCATTTTTGCCGATATTATCTAACAATTTGTTTATATGTTGGGTGCCATTTCTTCTTTTTAAAAAATCTGTTACAGATGGAATACAGTTTACCATTTCATCACATTGGTTTTGCAATCTAACGGAGGGTGGTTGCTCTGATACACCACCAATCATATTTTTTATAGTATAATTTATTAAACTCATATTAATTAAATAACTCTGATAATTTATGACGAATTTTAACTTTTCTAATCATTTGTTCTTCTTTTAAACATTTCAATTTAGCTTCTGCCTCATCTTGAGCTTGAAAAGAACTTATTGAACTTGATGATAAAGTATTGTTTTGATACTTTCTGCCAGCCCTAATAGCAATATAATGCTGAAAAGCTATAGGCAATTCTTCAAAAGGCAATATTCTAACTAAAGTAGCTTTTATATTTTTATTAATTTTATAAGTGCCGGCTTCTTTATCATATAACCTATTACCTTTTTTTATATAATGGCTGTTATAATCAGAAAAATTAACTTGATGAACATCTTTTGGCAAATATATAAAACCATTATTATCTGCAATTAGTATAAAATTTTCGTCAGTATTAAAATGCCAAGAAGTAAGTTGCACTTCTTCTGTTACACGATTTAACATAGATATAGCAAGCTCAATATCTGCTGTTGGGTTATCAAGGTTATCTATCTCTGTTTCACCAAGTGATGATAAAATTATATTAATAGCTTGAAGTTTTGTGATAATAATCCTCCTTAAAAAATAATTTTTAACTGTATTGATTGTTAAGTTTGTTATAGTGATGTGATAGTAGATTTTATGTTATTAATAATGAAAAAATTATTAAATTATAATTACTTAAATATCCTATTAGATTGCAATAAATCATATAAGTATTTAATAGGAATGAAAATTTAGTTTATTAATAAAAAAGGAGTGCTTATAAAAGCACTCCAATGAAAAGATTTATTTACAGCTAAAGCTAGTTAACTGTCCTTTTAAATTCACCACATAAGATACGTGATGTATAATGTTTTATTACGATGCAGGGTCTGGCTCTGCTTTAAATCCTGCTGGAGCTGGGTCGTAAGCCTTGTTTGGGTCTAATGTTGCAGGTGTATTGCTTTTCTTTTTCATAATTACACGAACATCTACTGGCAAAACCATATTATTTTTCATCTCGTTTAATAAAGAGCCATCTGCTTGCACTTTAAAAGTATATGTATCTGTTGGGCTTTCTGTTAATTGAGTTAAATTTCTACCAGTAGTTCCAGTAACTGCAGTGCCTCCAGTATTTACATCTGTAGTAATTGCAGAAAATGGGATTTCTTTATATTCTGTATATTGATAATCTTGATCAGTGACAAACATTGAATATTCAGGGTTTTTAAAAGTACCACCAGACATTTGTATTTTAGTGGCTATTTTTATACCAGTATCAGTTTTTGTAATTACTGCTTCGCCTTGATGAGCTACATTATCAGCATCGGTACATGTTCCTGGAGCAGTAAAACCTTTACTAACTGCTTCTGAACAATTAGTAGTTAATTTAGTAATCATTGCATCTGTGTAGAAAAACGTAATATCGTAAGTTCCAACTAATTCATCTGTGTTAATTGGTGCTAATGCTGGAGCAGGGCTATCATCACCACTATCACTACAGCTAACAATAAAAATTGATGTTAAAACAAATAATAACAAAGATAAGATATTTCTTCTCATTATCCTATTATCCTCCATATTTTCTTTTATGTAGA
>JAZSQT010000128.1:0-7329 GCA_045538075.1 Mucispirillaceae bacterium | reverse complement strand
TAAAAATAACGTATCATTTTCTAAATAAAATTTATTTGAATTATTAAGATTTTTAAGAAAAGTATCTTCATTACTCATATCTTTTATTTTTCCAGCCATCATTGTAGTAACAATATCTTTAAAAGTTATATTATTTTTATTGATTTTATAAAAACCCATAAAATAGTTTACACCAGAAAATCCAAAAACTTTTTCTTTATCAAAAGAAATAGTAATATTTTTATTTTCTGTGAATAAAAAACTTTTATTTTCAAGAATATTTATATTTTTTGAGCCACAACTAATAGTAAATAGTATAATAATTATAATTAATATATTTTTCATAAATAAATCATATTATGAAACGGTTTCTATTGTAAATAATTTTATAATGGGATAGGTAGTTGATATACTCCCTATCCCACAAATAACATAAATTAATTAGTCTGCAAAAAATGGTGTCGTATCAACATCATCAAGTTTACTATCACCATCAATATCATCATCTAACTCTAATGCGAGCCTATTAATATCATCACTAGTTGCATACGGAACAAAAAAGTCAACTTTACCATCTTTATCTAAATCACTAATGGATAAATCACTCGTTGAATAAGCAGTAAGACTTTCTGCCATTTTTCCTATAGCATCATGTCTATCTGCAGGTAATGTTAATAAAGTTTGTGTTTTATTAAAGCCATCTTCTACTAATTGGAAAGAACCATATTTTCCTACTATGTTTAAGACACCTGTTTTTTTAGTATTAGCAGCTTTTATATTATTGAGTGGAGTTTCTGCTTCAATTAGAATTTTTTTTGCATTTACATTATCGTTTAACGTATTATAAACTGTTGCAATTTCTAAATATTTTGAAACTGCTGAATTTAATATACCATCAACATCACTCGGTAAATATAATCCTTTTAATATATTTAATGCACTTTCTAAATGACCTTTTGAAATAGATTGATAATTACCTTGCCCCATATATATTGAATCCATTGCTCTAAATAGCTCAAGACTATATTTATGACCATTTTCTTCATTTGAATCTAACTGAAAAGATTTTGTTTCTTGATACCATTTTTCATATAAATCATTATTTTCTGTAACTTTTGCATTATAAGCCAATGAAGCAATATTATAGTATTTTATAAAAGTATTATTTTTTATCTGCGAATTAAAATTATATCCATTTTCTAAAACTTCTCTTGCTTTATCTTTATCACCAATCTTAAAGTATAGATACGCTATTGCAGTATAACCATCTCTATTATACTTACTAGTAAACCCAGAATACGTTTTTAATTGAGTGCTACTATTTGTAACAGTAGGATTTAGACTAAAAAAAGATGCTGGATTAGGGCTTGGTTGTTTAAGTTGATATTCTGCAGCTGCTTTGACTTTTTCATACGCATAATCAAGAGCTTGACGTGCTAAATCATACTTATTATCATAAAATGCTTGTATAGCAAGTCCTTTTTCTTGCACCCCAAAAGATACGAAAGATGAAACAAGTTTCTTACTTCCTACAACATTAGAAAAAGTACCATCTACAGGTGCAATACTTTCATACGTTTCTTTAGCCTTTTCAAAACCTTGAGTTAAAGCAACGCTATACATTACTTCACTTGCTACTGCTTCTTTTCTTGATGCTTGTGTCATATAATCTAACAATTTATTACCTTTTTCTAATCCTAAAAGAGAAATAGCTCCGACTGCACCATTTGAAAATTGACCTTGAAAAGTTGTATTTTCATGTAAGCTTTCTGATTTAATTTTATCATATATTGCAACGAGTTTATCATAAACTTTTTGTCCTTCAGTAATACATTGGCTCTTTAACGTTGTATCACCAGAAGATATATCAGCGTAACTTCTTAATGCTGATGAATAATACATAACAGATGTATTTGCTACAGTATTCTGTGTTTTTTTAGTATCATAGCCACTATCATAATACTTATTATAGTAATCATCTACCATAGAAATAAATCCACTTAAACTTTCAAAGGCAGATTTATATTCTCTATTATCAATATCTACTTTAATAGCACTTTCTGTTGCGTAATTACCATACGAACTTAATATAGAACCATAAACAGTTTGAGGTTTAGGAGCAGATGGAATTAGATTATCTATAATATCTTTTATTAATGATTGATACTTATCTTTTTTATTTACTTTAGCATAATAAGTAGCTAACCCTGTATAAACATTAATAAAATCAGCATCTACAGAATAACTTGCTCTAATACTTTGAAGAATATTATAAGACAAATCTAAAAGTTCTATTGCTTTTGCATTATTTTTATTTCTATATGCACCTTTTGCTATTAATCTGTAGGCTTTAGCTCTATTTATAGTATTTTTAATATGCACATCTGCAATACTCTTTGCTTTAGTAATTAAATTATATTCTGCATAAGTATCAATAATTTCAAGATAAATTTTATCTCGTACTTGATCGTTATTTACTCTTGAAATAATGCTTCTTGCCATATAATTAACATCTAAATTACTATTAAAATAATATTCTAATCTTTTTTGGTTATCATTACCAAGTGGATTTAATCCAGCATTTACAATATAAACTTTTTCTTCTACTATTTTTTGAATTTCTGAATAGATTGATTTATTTTTACTAAGAATAGTAGCTAATTCTGAAGAAAATGTATTTACATCTTTTTTAAATGTTTCAATATTTCCTAAAGATGTATCTAAAGCCGATACGTAAGAAGTAATCACATTGACAATAAAATCATCTAAAGGAGTATCTTTATAAATTTTTTCAGCAAAGTTTTTTAAATTGTTTTTTACGTTTGCTTCAATAGTAGATAAATCTTGTTGTAGTAAATTTAAATATGAATACGTAAAAATATTTATAAATTCGCTCTTTTTTATATCATTTTTTAATACTTCGCCACTACTACCTAAACTCATAATATTATTGTAACTTGATAATATTTCTGAAATAATTGGACTATTTTCTCCAAAAATAGAAGATAATACTTTACTATCATTAAGAGAAAGTTTATTTTTATTTAATGATGAAGCAATTTCTTTAAAAGGATTATTACCCCCTTTAGCCATAGCAATTTTAGTAATATTATAAGCTACTTTCAAAAGTAAATCATCACTTTCTGGATCTTTTAACACTTTATCTTTCGTTATTTTTAAATACTTTTCTATAATTGTATTTGCAGATTCAACATCAAGACCAATATCAACTAAACCTTTTTGTAACGATGTAATAGGCGTAACTAAAATATCTAAATGGTTTTGATAATTACTTAATGGTAAAGTTGCAAAAGATATATTATCAAAATTTTTACCGTAAAGAGAATCTGTGCCACCATAAGTTTTAATAGAATAATTACTAACATCATAACTTAATGGCATAGTAATAGAAAACTTACCATTGCTATCTGTCCAACCTTGACATACTGCACTACCATTAATACCACATTTAGATACTATATTTTCATTTGAATCAACTAAAGTAACCCTAACATCAATTACTGCTGGATCACTAACTTTGCCCGATATATTTTTAGTGGGAATGTAACCACCTCCACCACCACTTCCACCTCCAGAACAAGCAGAAATAAATGAAAATACACATATAACTACTAAACTTCTTAACATATTTACCTCCAAAGCAACTTAAATATATATTGATAATTATTATCAATAAGTATTTATAATTATATTGCAATATTATGTCAATATTAATTTTGATTTTTATTATCAATAATTAAGAATGATACTACTTTTGATATGTCTGATTAACTTATGGTGATATTTTATGGATTTTAAAATTAGATATATCTATTAATCTTATTATTCTTTTAATTTATTAAGTTTTACATGGCTATAATATTCATCGTTATTATATATATCACTTACTATAATATTTTTTTCTTTTAAATTATCTATGTAATTTTTTGCCTTTTCTAAATTTATACCGAACACGCCAGATATATCACTAATTTTACACGGTCGCAATTTTAGTAACGCTTCTATTCTTTCTTCTATAATTTCTTCATTAAAATCACTTTCACTTACACCTTTAAATTTGCCACAATACATACATGGAATATTGTAAGATTTAAAGTAATCTAATGCTTTATATAAAAATTCTTGGCTAACTGGTTTTGCAGTGCTTAATGCTGGAGGACGAGTAATTGTTCCTATATGGTATATTGATATTTTTAAATCTTTTATAAAATCAGCTAAAAGCCTCAATTCTTCATCATTATCGTTAATATTATCACAAAATAATGTTTCAAGATATAGTTTGCCTTTATAAGCATTACAAAACTCTTTTAAATGTTTCCTAATTTCTTCAGGGGATATACCACTATGAGTTCTATCTATTTTTTCCATAGCTTTATCGCTTATAGCATCAAGGCTTGGAACTACTATATCAAAATCAAGTAATGTATCAAAAACATCTTTATCTTTTAACATTGTTGAGTTTGTAAGAATTGCAATAGGTTTATCTTTTGCATATTTTTTAATGCCTAAAAAAATTTCTCTTAATTCTATATTTAATGTAGGTTCACCAGCTCCAGTTATAGTTATAACATCTGTAATATTTTCAAATTGGTGAAAATTACTTCTAAATTCTTCAATAATTTTATCTTTTGACGAATACTCTTTTCTTTTTATTGTTAATGCTTTAGTAACTCCAACTTCACAATATATACAATTCATAGAGCAAATTTTTGACGGAACAATATTTATGCCTAAAGAACGACCTAATCTAACGGAAGGAGCTGGACCAAACAAATATTTTAAATTTTTCATTAAGTAATCCTAATAATAACCGATATTATAATTGTTATGGATAGTAAACATTTCACTATAGACTCACTTCTTGAAAACTTTTTGCAAAGCGAAGTTGCTGCAACTGATAAACGTATAGTATCAATTCGCCACTTTTTAGAAGCATTGCAAAAAGAAGTTGTAAAATATACTACATCTCCCATAAATACAAATAGTAACATTAGCAAAACTTCCCTTGCAAAACTAATTGATGATATGGCAGAAATCTACAATGATGAGTTATCCCATTTATTAACAAAAAGAAACAAAATATATAACCACTTAACATCTGTCCATATAGCTATATGTAATGGCGAATCAGCAAAATGCAAAGGATTATACATAAATTAAAATATATAATAACTTATTATAATTTATTCCAAAAATTTACTACAAATCAACTACACTCTATATAATTACGAAACTTCCATACTCATATTTTCTTTATATAATCTTTTTATATATAAAATTATTAATCTAATGTTATATTTCTATTTTTAAAATATTCTTCAAACTTATCTTGTCCTAATTTTAGCCTATATATTGCCCTTATACCGTTGTTACTGCATGCTCCTGCCGTAAGATTATACCAATATGGCTGACCACCATTTTTATAGCATATTCCAAAACCGTATAACATATTTTCTTTAAAATTTGAATCTGCAATATAAAGTTCAGTAATATTGTTATATCCGTCGTATGCTGCACCCCATACCACAACAACGTGGCTACTGCCACCAGTTCCATAGCTAATGGCAAGTGCCTCTCCATTATCTATTGCTTCATTAATATGATTTTCAAGCTGCTCCTTGCTTACTACCCCATCTCCAGTAGAAAGATATGAATCAAAGTCATTAGGAAATACATCTCTATAACAACCTAAACCTGCAACATTTTCGTAAGAAGTTCCAGAAATAAACCAATTTAATCCATTTACAGTCCCACCAGGACGGTTATTAAAAGTGTTTCTAAACAAATTTCCTATAACACTTTTATTAACAATATCTGCTAATACATTATAACCATAATTACATTTATTATTATAAGTATTTGAATTTATTTCTTTATATTTTTTTATATATTTTTCGTTTTGCTTAGACCACCATTCTAACATACTTGCTGCAGCCATTGCCCAACACATATTGCTATCACGAACCCCAGTTGATGCACCATACGCTTTTACAACATTATACCAACCAAAAAATCCTGTTTCATCAACCCATTGATAATTTTTATTAATAGCGTTAGGTGCTGGTGGTGTTACACCCTTAAACCATTTATAAGTTTTATTATTAGATTTATAACCTTTTTGCGTAACATTAATAGTATGCAACGTGTTACCATCTTTATTTAAGAAAGTTATTACTGCACTTCTTTCTTCAGAAGAAGTATTTTCCACTATATTTAATGTATAAGTATCTGTCAAATTAACAGATTGTTTAGTATAAGTTAACCAATCAGGTAAATTATCTTTAATTTCATATATTGAATTAATATTATCTTTATTAACTATAAATTGTTTAGTAGTAGCATTATTATCAACACTTATACTTGTAGTATCAACAGAAATAACTTTATTTTTGTTTGCAGAAATAAATATTTTCTTTTTAGCTCCTCCAGTAGCAGTTATTATTACTTCTGAAAATAAAAGGACACCATGAGCTGTAAATGTTCCATCTGGAGTTATTGATAAAATATGAGAGTTTTCATTATGATACGTTAAATTTTTATCATCTGCATGTTCTGGATATAATATCGGCGTTAATTTATATGGCTCGCCAACAGTCAACATTATATCTTCACTTGGTAGAATTATAGATGAAACATAAACTGGCTTTACCGTAACATTACAAGTATCCCTATGATTTCCATCTTTTGATATAACTGTTATTGTAGTAACGCCAATATTTTTAGCATACAATTCATTATATTCTGTTATTTCAATGATATTTTCGTCATTAGACTTTAAAATTACATCTTTATCAGCAACTTTTGAAGGATTATAAGCTATATCAAGGATTTCAATGCTACCTTTTTCTATCGTTATATTTTTTGATATTAGAGAAAAACCATTTAATGGTATTGTTTCATTATCATTTGTATTTTCTATATCTTTAACAATGACTGTTAAGTATGTTTCTATATTCGTATTATCAATTTGATAAACAACTTCTGTTTTACCTACATTAACTGCAATAATATTGCCAGAGCTATCAACATCAGCAATATTAGTATCTTTTGAGTATATTTTTACTTGGCTATTTTTATAATCATCAGAAATGATTTCATAAGAAACTTCTTCATAACTCTCACCAATAGAAAGAGTAACTTCTTGTATATTTAAGCTAATAAATTGATTATTATTTGGCACATAAGATTGGTTAGTGCCCTCATCACAAGCATATAAGAAAACAAATAAAAACAAAAAGACTATAATATTTAAACGGAAATTCATCACAATAATACCACCATACTTCATTTATTAAGAAAAATTTTCGCTATAAAATTTTATTAATTATT
>JAZSQT010000129.1:0-31686 GCA_045538075.1 Mucispirillaceae bacterium | reverse complement strand
CCACTTACGAAAAAATATTCATTTTTTCGGTGCAATTTCTGTCCTGAAATTGTTACATTTCGGTTAAAATTTCGTCATAAAATTTTTTGTATTCATAATCTAAAACTTGAAACAATAAATATGTTTAAATTTTATCAATAATATTGAAACGGTAAAAAGATACATAAAGAATACAATTTTTTATAGCCTTCAATAATAACTCATTTATTGAAAAATCTATTTTAATTTATTTATCATCAAAAGAATAACCGTATCC
Organism: Mucispirillaceae bacterium; assembly: GCA_045538075.1. Lineage (GTDB taxonomy): Bacteria > Chrysiogenota > Deferribacteres > Deferribacterales > Mucispirillaceae > JAZSQT01. The sequence continues at coordinate 31,430 of JAZSQT010000129.1, read as the reverse complement.
TTTTATTGGACCATTTAAATTAACAGTATTAACTACTCCATTCCAATTAATCAAATGTATCCCATAAGGTATTATTGTGCCAGTAAAACCTTCTCCAGCATTTAAATTTTTAAAAAACTTTAAATGTTTATATTTAGTTAAATCAAGTGATGTAAGGCTATGTTCTATAGGCAACTTATATCCATAACCAGCAAGAAATATCGTCTTTATAAAATCATCAAAAATATTATTAAACTTATGCCCAGTAACTTCTTCTATTACTTTATATCCAGTTTCTTTAGAAGCATATATTTTTTTTATAATTTCATCACCAAATCTTTCTAACAAATATCTAAAAAATACTAATGTATATCCATAATTACCTATAGAAAATTCATTAGAACCGTCTTCTAAAAGAGTTTCTCCAGCATAACTATTTATAAAATAACTAACGTAATCTGCCCTTTGCTTAGATAAATAGCCAGAATGGTGCATTGCTTGCATTGATAAGCCTTCATTTATCCATAAATCAAGAGAGTTTAAATTATTACTATATCTTACATCAAAATGTATCATATGTTGATACTCATGGGCTATCGTTGATAAAACTCCGTCTATATCACTTTTTGCAACATTATAATTAATGTAAAAAATATCAGATTCATTAGAATATTCATATCCACTTTTAGTATATTTATCTCCACTAAAAAAATATCCCATTAAATTATTATCTGTAAATGGAGTAAATAATACGATAACTTTCCCATTGCCATCAACATCATTTGGAGTGCCGTATTTTTCGTGGATTATAGGAAATAAGCCATCTATTCCAGCTTTTATTTTTTCAATTATATCTCGAGTGTAATCTTTACTTGTTGTTTCTATAAAAAGATAAGCGTATTCAGAAATTCCAATACACTTTATATTAACCTTAGTAAAAGTAAGATCACCAGTTCTTGATACGTAAACATCATTCTTTATACTTCCTACTTGATGAGATGAAGTGCTTTTCTTTAGAACTGGTTTTACTTGAGGAATTTTATTTTCTAAAAAATATTTTTCTAAATCTCTAAAAGAGGAGTAGTTAAATATTTCTCCATTACTGCTACTTAATCTGTTTTGTTTATTTGATAAATTAGCAGTATTTCCACCAGTAGTAGTTATAGTATAACTTTTAGTAGTATAATTTTTATCTTCTGGTATATCTGGAGCATAATAAAGGATAGTTTGATAACTGTTATTTGTGTATAAATCTACGAATTGGCTGTTTTTTGATAAAGGTAAAATATTTACTTCATCATAAAATACTTGCTCCTCTATAGTATCTTCACTTGGTTTTTCTGTATCATCTGGTAATAAAGTATCACTTGGTATATTTGCTACATTATCTGATGATAAAGTGTTTTGACTATTTTCTGGACTCCCACAAGAAATTAATAGTAAACCACTAAAAATGACGGTTAAAAATAAGTTTAAAATTCTCATAAAAAAACCCTAAAATTCCTCTACTTTTCTACTGCATAACCGTATATATTTCCACCATTTAAAGAAAGAGTATCTAAGTTGCCATTTATTTCTAACAGATTAATACTATACATTCTTATATTTGATGAAAAATTTTCTCCAGTATTCATAACTTTAACTGGTTTCAGGCCACCTCTACTTGAAATATCTATAGTATTGAAATTATATTTTACTTCTTTTTGAATATTTTTTCCAGATAATAATACTGCTAAACTAAAATCATTAAATAAAGTGTTAAAATTAGTTTTAGTTGATTCTTCTACTGCTCTATATCCTCCATATTGGCTATGGATAATATGCTTTAATATATCGTTTCCAAATCTTTCTGTAAGATAACGCATATATACCATACTGTAGCTATAATTAACTCCATTATCAACCCAATTTGTAAGACTAAAATTATTATATTCTGTTAAAAATCCTCCTAAATAATCAGAAGATTGTTTATCATGATAATTAGTAAGATATTCTGCATGCATAGATAACCCTTCATCTAACCAAACTTCCAATGAGCCTAACCCTTTATTAGAACGAATATCGTAGTTTATCATATGCTGAAACTCGTGGGCTAATGTGGCTAATATATCATCTTCTTTATCAATTTTGTTATAATTAACATAAAAAACGTCAGCTTCATTAGAATCAGGATATGAGCTTTGCGAATGTTTATCTTCTGGATTAAAGTATCCATATAGACTTTCTACTGTTATATCAATAAATAATATAATAATCTTACCATTATTATCTATATCATTTTCTTTTCCATAATTACTTTGCATAATAGGATAAATTTCATCAAAACCTTCAGTAAACCTCTTTATCTTTTCTTGAGGAATATCTGTTAAAGTATCTTCCATAAAAAAATAAGCATAATTTGATACTGCAAAACATTTTGTATTTATTGTAGTAGTAGATGAACTTAAATCTTTTGTTACTTTTACATTATTCCATTGGGTGCCAACACTAATATTTTGTGGACCTTTACGCATAACTGGTTTAGCTTGATGAACTTGATTTTCAAGTAATTTTCTACCTTTTTCTCTAAAAATACTGTGCATTATTTCTGCTTCATTACTAATACTACTTTTTAATAAATTATTGCTATAGTAGTCTAATTTTTTTTGTGAAACACTATTTTTTCCAGTAGTAGCTAATGAATAACTTGATATATCGTGCTTTTGATCTGATGCTTCAAGGGGAGTATGTAACAACATTACTTTATAAGACTTATAAGTATCAGAAAAATTAGTTATACCTTTATTAATATTTGTAATTCCTTGAACGTTAACATTATGTTCATCTGGATAATTATCTAAATATGAGTCTGACGGTGCTTTTGGAATAGTATCGTATATTTCACCAGAACAACTATATATTGAAAAAGATAACAATACTAAAAAAATTTTTAACATAATAACCTCTCTAACTACATTAAATTTTCTGGTAAAGCAACCATTAAAAACATTAAAAAACGTTGCATAGAAGTTGTATCTGGACTATGGTAAAAAACTTCTTCTTTTCCATTACGAAAAGTTTTCCAAACTATTTTACCTTTTTCCATTGATACTTTCCAGCTTCTATCATTAGACATATCTTTTTCTATATATTCACGCATTTTAATTGCAAAATCTTTATTATTAAAAGCAGCTACTACTTCTGTGCTATATAAAGCACTTCTTGGATCAATATTAAAACTACCAACCCAAGTAATTTCATCATCAAAAACTAAAACTTTACTATGAAGCGATGCACCAGAACCTGAATAAGACTTAACTTTATAACCCTCTTTACGATATTCAAAAACATCAACTCCATTTTTTGCTAAAATATCTCTATATTTTCGCCAAGCAGAATAAGCTGGTGGCACATCTGTTGAAGATAATGAATTAGTCAAAACTTTAACTACCATTCCTTTATTTTTAGCTTCAATCATATCTTTTACGCCTAATTTACCTGGCACTAAATAAGCAGAAGATATATGAACCGACTTGTTAGAAACAGCCCACAAATATTCTAATGCCGTAATAATTGGACTAATCTCGCCAGAACCTTCTGATTTTTCTGGGTCATCAGCAATTAAAGCACCGTTTCCCCAATATATTTCATAATCTTTAGCGTTATAATGGATAATAAATTTATCTATCATCTCTTGATATTGGCGATATTCCTTTGAATGATTTTTTTCTATTAATTCAATTTCTTCTTCAATTTTATGTAATCGTTCAAATTTATCTTGCTCTGGAAAAACTCTTGCCGGTATAGATTTGTGATAATTCCAGTATTTATTAAAACTATTTACTGATTCTTTAGCAATCTTTCCTATAAAAAGAACTTCTGTATCAGAAAAATTTATTTCTGGGTTACCGTCAAAATAATTTGCAGCTATATTTCTTCCTCCAATAATAACTGCAGAGTTATCTACTATATAGAGTTTATTATGCATACGATAGTTCATTCTTAAAAAATTAAATGCAAGTTGCGATATTCTTAATGCCCTTGCACGATATTTATAAGGATTAAAAACTTTCACCTCAATATTTTTATGGTAATCAAGGGTCATTATATCAGAAAAATCAGAATCAAGCCCATTATCATCTACTAATATGCGAACAATTACTCCTCTATCGGCTGCAGCTTTCAACTCTTTCATCAATAGTCGGCTTAATAAATCGTTTTCGTATATATAAGTTTGTAATTCTATAGTATATTTTGCCATTCTTGCAAGGGCAATACGATGAAATAGAGCAAAAACACCATTTTCTATTAAAACAGCACCACTTTTATCAGGATTAGACGTTAATTCTTTTTCATATACTTTGCCAATATGAGTATCTGTAACAACAAATTTAGGCATATTTAATGGTGGGTCTGCTATTTCGGCATAGTTTTTTGGTAGATTTTTTGTTGAGTATATTACAGAAGCACAACCACCTAAAAATAATATACTTACTACAACAATAATAAACAAAGTAACAATACTACTCATTCTAATATAAAATACTCCATTCATTGATACAGAAAATAACATATATTTAATATATTTTCAATCTAAATAGGATATATATTCTTCTGATACATAAGATTATCAAAATACATTTTTTAAATTTTATAAACTGTTTATGGATTACTTAGTCGTTACACTCCTTGTAATAACAGTTTTAAAGTCTCCAAAGAGAAAAATAATAGTTTTTTGCCAATATACATATAATATAATAAATTTCGTCCTAAAAATTTTATACATTCATAAACTTATTTTAGCGTAAAGGTTAATTAAAATGGTATTTTCCTAAAGAATATCAATTTAACTATAATAATAAGCCTTTTTGAAAATATTGAACATATAAAAATTATCTTTAATGATTTTAGTGTGCGTTTAAAAATATAAATGCTGTATTTTTTATACAAAAAAAGCTCCTATCATCAAAATAGGAGCTTAAAAAAAGTTTTAGATATTATAAATTTTATAAGTGTTTATTGATTGCATCAACGTAAACACTTTTTGGTTGAACACCAACAAATTGTTCCACAATATTGCCATTTTTAATAACAATAACAGTAGGAATACTCATTACTCCATATTTTGCAGCAAGTTCTTGATTCTCATCAACATTTACTTTGCCTACTTTTGCTTTGCCATTAAAATCAGCATATAATTCATCAATAGTTGGAGTAAGCATTTTGCATGGTCCACACCAAGCTGCCCAAAAATCAACTAATACTGGAACATCTGAAGATAAAACTTCACTCTCAAAATTTTCAACATCAAAAGTCATTGCCATATTAATATCCTCCGTTTTTATTCATACTATATTTATCCCTTTTTAATTCTAAAGTCAATTAAAAACACATATTTGATTATTTATACAATTAGAACAAACTTCATTTTCAGAGTATTTACAATTACTTACAATTCCTAATCTTGTAATTGAAAAATCATATTTTGCTGGGTCATCATAATTTAATTCTTTAAAAAAAGATGTAACTTTTTCTAATGCTTTTTTTGGAGTATCTTTTTTATCAACAATATTTAAGTTTATTGCCATTCTCATTATATGAGTATCAACTGGCATAAATAATGAAGATTTGTCAAAAAAATCCCAAAAACCAAAATCTACCTCATCTTTGCGAACCATCCACCTTAAAAACATATAAAGTCGCTTTGATGCCGATTTTCCAGGAACGGGAATTAAAAAATTTAAACCATTAGTAATATCTTTTATATGACTTCGTAATAAAATAATACCCTTATCTACATTATTTATACTACTAACACCAGCACTCTTAAATAAACTACTTAAAGACCCATATTTATTATATACTTCATTCATTAATTTTGAATAAGCTGAAATGTCATTTTTATTTTGAAAGCGATAATATAATTTATCATTTACATTAATATTAATCTTTAAAGGGTCGCAACCAGCATAATCAAAATATTTAAATAAAAATGATTGAATAGCTTTCATATTTCCGTAAGCAAAACAAGATGAAGTAAAGGCAATAAATTCTTTATTTCCCTCTAATTGGTGAGCAAACCTTATAGGGTCTGTATCTATATAATCTTTATTGTTATACAATTTATATAACTTTTCAAAAAAATCTCTTGCCTTTTTGTGATGAATATCCATATTAATCTATTCTAAGCCTTTTCTACACTTATCCTTGATATATTAAAATCTGTATTATATAAACCTTTTTGCTTAAAAAATTCTAACAAATTAAAGCCACCAGCAGATGATGAAGAAAGTGTAATAATATTATCTTTTATTGAAATTAAATAATCAGATAATAAAATTTTCTTTAAATTACCTTTTTTATCTAATCTTTCATAATAAGCTGAATTATTTTCTATAGATTTTTGTAAAACATCAATTAAACGACTATCTAAAAGGTAATTTGACTTAAAATCTGTTCCTATTTTTATTGTATCAACATTTTTTATACTAATAATATCTATACCTTGTGGCAACTTGTTTTGAAATTCTTTTATAAACATTTCTTTATTTAAAGATGAAGATTCAAACAAAAGTTTTTCATTTTCGCCCTCTATACCAACAGGCAAAGGTAACACCATTACAACTTTTGGCATAGGATTAAAGCCCTCGGAATATTTTAAAAAGGCTTTAGCACTACGTAAAGCCAATGAAAATATACGGCTTAATTCTAATGCAGATAAATATATTCCGTTACCTTTTTTAGAATAAGTAACTTCATATTTTTCGTAAGTTTTATTTTCTTCAATAAAAATATTATCAATAATGTTAATTGGTTTAGATTTTATATTTTTAATAGCTTTAAAATCACATACTTGACAAGCACTACATTTGCCATTTCTACAATCTTCTGTAGAAATCAAATTTTCTGCCATTTTTAACTCTTTTTTATAAAATTCTTCACTAACTCCAGTAGATATATTGTGCCAAGGCATATCTTTTATACTTTCGTAACTTTTTGTTGCACATTCTGTCATATTAATATTACAACTACTAAATGCCTTTTCCCATTTTTCTAAAGTAAAAAAATCGCTCCAAGAATCAAGATAAAAATTATTATTTACTGCATAATCTAATACTTTTGACAATTCTTTACTGCCCCTTGAAAAAATTGCCTCTAAAAAACTAACTCTCGTATCGTGAAACTTAAATTTGAATTTTTTTCTCTTTAATTCATCTTTTAATAAATACATTCTTCGCTCAAGCTCTAATCTTTCAACTTGACCAAAATATTGAAAAGGAGTATGAGGCTTTGGCACAAAATGAGATACAGAAACAGATATATCAAACCCTTTTCTAACACTATATTTTATTTTTGATGCTAATTTTACGATAGCTAAAATATCCTCATCTGTTTCATAAGGCAAACCAATCATAAAATATAATTTAACACCATTATAGCCATTATCTGCTGCTGATTTAACTGCATTTAATATATTTTCTTCAGTTAAATTTTTGTTAATGATTTTTCGCATTCGTTCAGAACCAGCTTCTGGAGCAATAGTAAAACCAGATTTTCTAACTTTGCTAATTTCTTTAAATAAATTTTCTGATACACTATCTGCCCTTAATGATGGAGTAGATAAAGAAACGTGATTTTGCCTTAATTTATTATTTAAATTTATGATTAAAGGCTCTAACTGAGAATAATCACCAGTAGATAAAGAAAGTAACGACACTTCTTGATGACCTGTTGAATCTAATTGATAACAAACATCTTTTATTACATTATCGGCAGAACGCTCCCTTAAAGGACGATAAATTATACCTGCTTGACAAAACCTACAACCTGCTGTGCAACCCCTTGCAATTTCTACAGATACTCTATCTTGAATAGCTGGTATCATAGGCAAAAAAGGATTATGACTAAAATTATTATCAGAAAAGTTTAAAAATGTATCTTTAATAACTATCTTTTCTTCATCAATTGCTGGAACATACATAAAAGAAAATGTATTTATATATTCAAGAATTTCTTTTTTTGAAACGTTTTTATCTTTTAAATCTTTTATATTTTCTAAAATTATAGTCAAATGCTCGTCTGCTTCTCCTATATAAAAGGCATCTATAAAGGCAGATAATGGAGCTGGATTATACGCACAAGACCCACCTGCAATTACGATTGGTTCATTGACCCTATCTTTTGAATATATTGGAATATCAGAATATTTTAGTATTGATAAAACTGTAGTATAACACATTTCATACTGGAGAGAAAAACCTAAAACATCAAATTCCTTTAAAGGCATTTTTTCTTCAAGTGATTTAAAAATACTCTTTCCAAAAGTATCTACTGCATCTACCCACGGAGCAAAAAAACGTTGGCAAGATATTTTTTTAGATTTATTTAAAATATCGTATAATAATTTAAACCCAATATGACTTGCCCCAATTTCGTATGTATCTGGAAAAATCAAACAAAATTTAAGAGAATTTTCCTTTTGGTTATAAGTATTTAATTCGCCACCTATATATCTTGATGGTTTTGAAACTTTTAATAATAATTTTTCTTCCTTTTTCAATTTAATCCTCTGTTGGTGTAAATCTTCTAATATATACAGAATTAACGAGACCTAACATAATAAAAAATGATATTAATGATGACCCACCATAACTAACAAAAGGCATAGGAATACCAACTACTGGCATCATACCAACAATCATATAACTATTTATTATAAATTGGAGAAAAATGTAGCCACCTACTGCAACACACAAAATTTTTGATGCTGGTTCTTTAGTATTTAATGATGTCATAAATATTCTTATTACTAATATAATAAATAATATAAGTATAATTGAACCACCTATTAAACCAAATTCTTCATTAATAACTGAATATATAAAATCTGTATGTCTTTCTGGAATAAAACGTAAATGAGATTGAGTTCCTTTTAAATAACCTTTTCCGTCAATACCACCAGAACCAACACCTATTTTTGATTGGATAATATGATAACCTGCTCCAAAAGGATCGTGTTCTGGATTTATAAAAGTTACTACACGCTTTTTTTGATAATCGTGCATATGGCTCCATAGTATTGGCAAAACTATCAACATTGATACTATGGCAATTATAACAACACTTCTTTTTACTCCTAATATCAAAATTATCCAACCCCATATAATAAGATAAGTCATTGAAGTTCCCAAATCTGGCTGTAAAAACACGAGAAAAAAAGGAGGAATTAGAAATATAGATTTTTTTAAAATCCTTAATATATTAAATTTGTTTTCATCAAAATCCATAAATAGCCATGCTAATGTAATAATCCACACAATTTTAAAAAGCTCTGATGGTTGCAATCTTAATGGCCCAATAGATAGCCATCTTTGAGCTCCCATACCAATATATCCAGAAACTAAAACTATAGCTAAAACTAAGATACCTACACCATAAATAAAAAAAGTATATCTTACTATACTCTTATAATTTATGAATGAAGTAATAAAGAACATTACAACACCAATAAAAAGCCATAAAATTTGCCTTGAATAATAGTCTTCAACATTGCCTGTTGATGGGTCGTAACCAGCACTATATATTGCAAAAATACCTAAAATAGAAAGTATTAAAGCAAAAGAAAACATCCAATAATCAGTTATCATAAGATATTTTTTAATTTTCTGAAACATAACCTAATTCCATCATCTTACTAATAACATCACTTGCAATAGGAGCTGCACTAACTCCACCACTGCCACCATGTTCTACTAACACTACAATAACGTATTTTGGTTCTTCTGCTGGAAAAACACCAGTAAACCAAGAATGATCTCGCCAATGTTCTGGTATTTCATTATCTTCTAAATCTTCCGTTTTTTTCAAGGATACGACTTGTGCTGTTCCTGTTTTGCCTGCAACAGTTAAATCTTTTACTTTTGCTCTTTGACTAGTTCCACCTCGTTTATATACAGAATCTTTTAAACCAGCCATAATTATATCTTTCATATCCTCAGGAATTTCTATAGACCTTAATAAATCTGCCTCTAATTGCAGAACTTCATCACCATCATGGCTTACAATTTTATCAACAATTTTTGGCCTATAAATATTTCCACCATTAAAAACTCCAGACATCATTACACCAATTTGCAAAGGTGTAGAAGTCATATAACCTTGTCCTATTGATGTAATAACTGTTTCTCCAGGATACCAACCCTCTTTCTTTGTTTCTTCTTTCCATTTACGAGAAGGAAAAAAACCAGTGCTTTCATTTGGTAAATCTATACCTGTATATTGACCTAATGAAAAAAAGTTTGAATATTTTTGAATTTTATCTATCTCTAATAATCTTCCTAAATTATAAAAATATACGTCGCAAGATGTAGCAAGAGCTTTTCTTAAATCAGTATCACTATGCCCCCATTTTAACCAACAGTTATAGCTAAAATTCCTATTTAATCTATAAGAACCAGTGCACTTAAATTTTGTATCTGGAGTAATAACTTTCTCTTTTAAACCTGCTACTGCCATTATCACTTTATAAACTGAACCAGGAGGATAAGTTCCCTCAATATTTCTATTTAATAATGGTTTAACTGGGTTATTTACGAGACTAACCCAATCATCTTCTTTTATAAATGGTGTAAAAGAATTTAAATCGTAAGTAGGAGCTGAATACATAGCAAGTAATGAGTTATCATTAATATCTAATACTGATATTGCTATTCGCTTATTATTATATTTTTCTGCAATATATTTTTGCAATTTGTAATCTATCGTCAATACTACATTATGACCAGATATAGATGGTATTTCATTAATTATTTCAAAGACTCTACCAAAAGTATCAACTTCTACTTGCCTTGCTCCATCTTTACCTCGTAAATAATTTTCATACTGTTTTTCTATACCACTTTTGCCAATCATATCACCAGCAACGTAAGAAGAATTTTCTGTAATATCATTTTCTGATACTTCGCCCATATAACCAACTAAATGGCTAAAAGATGTTCCATCAGGATAACTTCTAACTGATTGTAAATCTACTTCAAGCCCAGAAAAATCTGCCGAATGTTCTAAAAAATATGCTACTTGTTCAAACTTTAAGCCTCGTAAAATTACTGTTGGCTCATAAAAATAAGATTTTTTAATATCTCTTTTTGCTTTTTCAATATTGAAATTGTATATTTTTTGAATATTTTTCAATAATTCATCAATATCTTCTGCATCTTCTTTTACTATCTTCAACTCATAAGCAGGAGTATTCCTAACAAGAATTTCACCATTTCTATCTAATATAAAGCCCCTTTCTGCTGGCACCCTTGCTATTCTAATACGGTTTGAATCTGAAGATTTTGAATATTCTTGATACTTTACAACTTGCAAATAAAAAAGACGACTAAATAATACTACAGAAAAAAACAAAATTAATAATATAGCTATATTAACTCTTTTTTTAAAGAAATTAAGTAAGTTATCTTTTAGCAACGGAAAAAGCACTACGAAACTCCATTATTAAAAAAATTATTAAATATACTGCAAAATTTGATAATATATCTAAAATACCACTGAATACATAAAAATTAAGGTAGTAATCAAAGTAAAAGATATTAAATATTACGTATATAGCTATTACCACTAATGACAACAATAAGTTAGAAAAAATTGAACTTAACTCAAAAAAGAAAGATGAAACGATTTTTAAATAAGAAAGAAAAAGGAATAAAAGTATCCCAGTGCCTATATAAGAATCAGAAATGTAATCGTAAAAAAAACCAAATATTAATGAATAAATAATCGCTGTATCTTCATTAATTAAAGGAATAAATAAAGCAAACAAAATTACAATATAATCTATTCCACTAAATTCACTAATAAAAATATTAGTAAAAACGTAGCTAAATACAAGTAATAAAAAAGCAAGTGTATAATTACTTTTTAAAATTTTTGACAACAAAGATGTTTTCAAGTTTATAAAAATCCTCGTCTTGTTTTACATATACATTTTGAAATAAACCAGTATCTGATTTTATAATTTTACTAATTTTACCTACTGGTATTCCTTTAGGATACAATCTGCCTAACCCAGAAGTGATAATAACATCACCCTCTTTTGCCTCATCAAGACGGTCGTAGTAATCAATAACAATATTACCTTTTCCGTCTCCTCTCAAAATGCCTGTGGCCCTAGTTCTACTATTCATAACACTAACATTTGAAGAAATATTTAAGATTACACTAACTTCTGATGTAGTTGCAAAAGTCCTTGATACTCTACCGATTAAGCCACGAAAACCTATAATTGGGTCATCTTTTTCAATACCATCAACAAGCCCTCTATCAATAATAATATGCTTAACGTAACCATCATTTGCACCAATAACATTACATGCAATAGTTGAAAAATCATAAGCATCATTAAATTTGAAAAGCTCATGTAGTCGGCGACTTTGATTAACTTTTTCTTTTAATAAAATATTTTCAAGGGTTAGTTTATCTATAGTATTTTTGTATTCATCATTTAGTGCCTTTACGCCAACTAAATCAACGTAAGAACTCCATAAATCCCCTATCCCATCAAATATACCATTTGCTAAATACACTATAGGATTAAGAATATTACCTAATAATCCTTTAAAAGGACCAGAAATTTCTTCATTTCTTGACTGAATAATAATTATAATTAAAAGAAAAACTATAATTATTAACAGTCGTTTCCATTTAAACATTTATTCTACAGTAACCTTTTTTAGCAAATCAAGTTCGTCTAATACTCTTCCACTACCCATTGCAACTGCTTTAAGTGGGTCATCAGCAACAATAATAGGCAACCCAGTTTCATGAGAAAGACGCTTATCAAGATTTTTAAGTAATGCTCCACCACCAGTAAGCACTATACCTCTATCAACTATATCTGCCGATAATTCTGGTGGAGTTTTCTCTAATGCGATACGAACTGCCTCTACAATCTTAAATACTGCATCTTTTAAAGCATCTCTAACTTCTGAATCAGAAATTTCTATAGTTTTTGGAATACCAGTAACAATATCCCTACCTTTAATCTCTGTTCTAATCTCTTGCTCCAAAGGAAAAGCCGAACCTAACTTAATTTTAAGGTCCTCTGCAGTAGCAGTTCCTATAAGAAGATTATACTGCCTTTTTATATAATTAACTATACAATCATCTAATTCATCACCACCAACTCTAACAGAATTGGCATAAACTATACCAGAAAGAGAAATAACTGCTACTTCTGTAGTGCCACCACCAATATCTACAACCATATTTCCACTTGCTTCTTGAATAGGTAAACCTGCACCTAATGCTGCTGCCATAGGTTCTTCAATTAAATAAACTTCCCTAGCTCCAGCTTGAATTGCACTATCTTTAACTGCACGCTTTTCTACTTGTGTAACTCCAGAAGGGATACATATAACTATACGTGGTCTAACTAAAGTGCGTCTATGATGAACTTTTAATATAAAATGACGAAGCATTTTTTCCGTAATATCATAATCGGCAATAACTCCATCTTTCATCGGTCTGACTGCAATAATATTTGCAGGTGTTCTACCAAGCATATTTTTTGCTTCTTGCCCAACAGCAATAATCTCTTTTGTATCTCTGTTAACTGCTACAACTGATGGTTCACTCGTAACAACACCTTTTCCTCTAACATATATAAGTGTATTAGCAGTCCCTAAATCTACTGCTAAATCGCTTGAGAAAAAATTATATAATTGATTAAATGACATCAAATCTCCCCATTAAATAAGATATTATCAAGAAAGTCTAATATATTTAAGAGTTTCTTACAAGTAAAAATCCATAAAAATATAATATTTATTCAAAATATATAAATATACACATAAATACAACCATTTTATTACATATAATATATTAAAATTGTTTCAATAAAATTTCCTTCACTAACATTTTTAATATTATCATCAATGATTATTAAACTCCTAAAAGCATTAGATATTTCACCAACACTATCTCTATCGTAACTACATAAAATTCCATCTTCAATTGTAGTTAATGTCGGTATAATTTTATAAAATCCAATTCTTTTAGATACATTGAATTTAATTTTTGATATAACTTTATTATGATTTTTGCCAAAAGATGATAATATCCAGTTAAGCAAAAATAATTCAGCACAAATTATCGCTGCCTCTGGAGTTCCAGGAAAAATAAATATTGGTTTATCTTTTACTATCCCAAAACGAAATGTCTTTGCAGGATTAGACTTTAAACCGTCAATTATAATGTTACCACCAATATTTTTTATAACTTGCTTCATTAAATCGTATCTACTATAAGCTGTGCCACCAAAAGATATTATAACGTCAAAATTATCTATAGCATCGTTTATAGTAGCCTCTAAGTTATCAATATTATCATCACATATCCCTAAATTATTGTATGGTATATCATACATACCAAGAAGTGATGACAACCCATAAAAATTACTGTTTATTATTGAGTTTTCACAATTAAATCTATCGGTAATTTCAGCTCCAGTAGATAATATACCAACCTTAGGCATATAATTAACGTATATATTATTGATTCGTAATGTTGCTAAAATTTCTATATGACGGTAATCTATCTTTTGACCAGCTTTTATAAGCAAATTGCCTTCTTTAATTTTTGAAGCTATTTTTTCTATATAATCATTGCCATCATTATAATTGTTTAAATATAGTATATCGTTTACTTCATTACTATCTTCTAATCTAATAACAACATCTGCACTATCTGGAACTTTTGCACCAGTAGCTATTCTAACACATTCATTTGCTTTTAAATCATCAATATACGTATCTGCTGCCGATAAATCACCAACAATAGAAAAGGGTTTGCTAAAATCTGATAGCCTACTATTGCAAGCATAACCGTCCATACGAGACCGTCTCCAAGCTGGATAATTAGCTGGAGCATAAATATCGTAAAAAGAATACCTACCTATAGCGTCATTAAGGGCAACTAATACTTTTGTCTGACTTTTACTATAAGAAGAAATTATTTCTAACGCCTTATAAATATCTTCAATAAAATAATCTGCCATATATTATTTGCTATCCATTAAAACAATATTTTTATAAATCAAAAGACAAAAAACATAAAAAATAGTTTAATATATTTTTCTTGACTAAAAAACTTTATTAAATATATTTTAAATTTCTCAACACTTATGCCCAATTGGTGGAACTGGCAGACACGCAGGTTTCAGGTACCTGTAAGGCAACTTGTGGGAGTTCAAATCTCCCATTGGGCATAATTTATATATTTATTACTGTATATTTTCAGTTGGCACGTTATTTTTTTTCTTCAGTAGATTGTGGGTTATTACTAACTTCTTTATTTTCTGTTTCTTGATTGATATTTGCTTTATTATCACTATTTGTTATATCATTTAAATTATTTTCTACTTTCGTATCAATACTATCTTTAGTATCTCTATCTATATGTTCATTTAAAATATTATTATTCTCTAATTCTGTATTAATATTCTCTTTTTCATTAATATTTTTTGTATTATTTAAGCTATTTTCTATAGCTTCATTCGTAACTTTAGATTCACTACTATAAGAATCTTTATTGTTATCTTTCGTATCAATTAAAGTATCACTTGATTTAAAAGTATCGTATGCATTAACACCAGTTACTTCACTATAAATAAAAGCCATACTAACTAAAACAATAAAAATTAAACAAAATACAATAATAGTAACAACAGAATTTTTCATACAACACCTTATTTTTTTGATATATTTTTAGATTTTTCAACAGCTTGTGTTATAGCAGACATAATACCAGCTCTAACATTATATTTTTCCATTTCAAAAACACCTTCTATTGTAGTGCCAGCTGGAGAAGTAACTAAATCTTTTAGTTGAGCTGGGTGCCACTTAGTATCAAGAACCATTTTTGCAGCACCTAAAACAGATTGAGCAGCCATAAATATAGCATTGTCCCTTGATAAGCCAGCTTTTACGCCAGCATCACTCATTGCTTCTATTATCTGAAAAATAAATGCTGGGCTAGAGCCTGATATGCCAACTACTGCGTCCATATCTTTTTCTTCTATAATAATAGTTTTTCCTATACAGTCAAATATCGTGCCAACTAAGTTTAAATCCTTTTCGTCAATATTATTATTAAAACTAATTCCACTCATAGATTCAAACACTAAGCCACAAATATTTGGCATTACTCTAACGATTTTTTTATTAGCACCTAAATTATGACTAATTTCATTTATAGTAATCCCTGCTGCTACAGATACAATTATATGATTTTTTATATATCCTTTTATTTCAAAAAATATTTGACGCAATATATCTGGCTTTACTGCTAAAATAACAATATCACTACTCTTAAATAATTCTTCAATACTATCAACTTTATTAATTTTATTTTTTTTAGCAATATTACTTGCCTGTGTTGTATTTTTATCAAAAATAAATATTTTTTTTCTATCAATTTTTTTAGATATAGCAAGACCACTTACTAATGCTGAACCCATATTACCAACACCAATAACGCCAATTCTATAATCTAATTTACCCATTTGTAATCCTCTTTACCCATCTTATAATATCATTTCTAATCTTTTCCATTCTTGGTAAAGTTAAAATATGATGTATATCCATTTCTTTATTGTTATACATATATAATGTTTTATCATTAGTATCAATTTCCGACAAGTTTAATATACATTTTTTAACATCTATTAATGCGTCATCTTTAGATACTGATAACATTGATGGTATATTTATATTTGATATATTACTATTAACGTAATTCTGTAAAATTCTCATATCATCAAGGGATTTTAATGGAAATCCATCGTAATAGTATGGTTTAAGATTTTCATCAAGTTTTCTTGGAGCTTTTTTTACAATATATTTTAAATATTTTACTAAATTAAAACAAAAAACATTCGTCTTAAAAGCTGGAGCTAATAAACATAAACCATCTACTTTATTATTTAATGCACAAGCTGTAGCCAATAAGCCACCATTTGATTGACCAATAACTATTATTTTTTTACAAAAACTTTTTAACGATGAATAAGCATAATTTAAACTATTATACCAATCAATATAATTAGTTTTAATCAAATTTTTAATATTTGATCCATGTCCTGCAACTAAGGGAACGTAAACAGAAAAATTATTTTCTTCAAGAGCCTTTGCTACAGGCATCATTTCGTAAGGACTTGCACATATTCCATGAATTAATATTACTCCAATATCACCTTTTTTAGAAAAATATGGCAAAGATTTCTCTTCTTTTACCCCTAAATTTACTGCATTTTCTCTATCTTCCTTATATATTTCATCACAAGTTTTATTGATAATTTCGTAAGTTTTTAAATCCATAACAACAACCTAATCTATTTTGGTATATATAATTTATCAGAAATATCTTTATTTAAATCTTTAAAAAATATATCTCTCATTCTATCGTATCTTGGTGCAAAATGATGAAAACGGACTTTTTTAGATTCTGAGCGAAAAAAAATATCTTTTGCTAAATCAACTGTAAGATGATTTTTTGCTTGAGCATGTAAAACATCATTTTTCATAAATACTGCTTCTATTAACAATAATGTAGAATTTTTTGCAAAAGCAATAGCTTTTTTATAATTATCGTAACTTGGAGCAATATCTGTAATATACGTAACATCTTGTGATGGTTTATATTCAATAATTTTTTCTTCTAATTCTTTAATCGTTTTTTCAACTTCACCATCATTAGATAAAACCTTAATACAACTATTTTTATCTATATTATTTTCTAATGATATTTTTAAATCTTTTATCCATGCTCCACTTTTTAAACCATTAAGTGATAATTTATCTTTATTAACTGAAATATTTATTGGCTCTTTAACCCTATAGCCGATAGATGTAATACTATGGTCAAAAAATTCGTATTTTAACATAAATTTATCGTCTATATTAATATCGCCTTGAGGTGCTTCCATATCTTCTTGCTTAAAAGAATTTTTTGCAGAAAATATAGCTGCTTTATTACCCAATTCATCTAACTCTATAGCAATTAACTTAATATTGTAATCAGTAATTAAATTCCAATTATACCCAGATAATTTTCCAGCCATATTAGAAATAAAACCCTTTGGTCCATAAAAACGGATAGTATTATCAGAATTCAAACAACCTCTTAAAAATCTGTCAAAACCTATAAAATGGTCTAAATGAGTATGAGTAATAAAAACATCAGAAATATCAAGAAGTTCCTGATTATCAAGGTTACCTAACTTGCCACAGTCAAACAACATAGCTCTCTTTTTATAAACATTACGCATAAAAAAAGCACTATCATCAAAAGCAGAATTTAAAGGTCTTAATGTAAAATTAAACTTCATTTATTTATTTATTAATTCTTTATATATTTTATCTATATTTTCTGAAACTTCGTTACAAGTATCAATCAATATATCTTCTTTAGGAAAATCTGCCACTTCTTTCTGCTTAAAATATAATTCTGGTCTGCCATCAGAAACTACATTTTTTGATAAACGTTTATTTAAACGAGATAAAATAACGTCATCTGGAGCAGTAAATTTAATAAATTTTTTATTTTTGATTACGTTTATATATTTATTATGATAATCTTTTTTTGAAAAAGAAGCATCAATTATACAACTTCTTCCTAAATTATTTTTAAATATAACAGTATTTGCCATATCTTCGTAAACTTTTTGAGATATTTCTGGACTATATAAACCTTCACCAAAATTTTCGTAAACTTTTTTATTTAACGATATTTTATTTATATTTTTTCTAACCTTATCAGAATTTATGTAATATACTGGAAACCTTTTAGAAAAAGCATTAGCATTTTTTGATTTTCCACTACCCATTAAACCATAAAAAATTAAAGTATTTAATTCGTTAATAGAATAAGCATAAAAAGAAGATAAATCTATTAACCTATTAACTTCTTCCCTTTTATTTTCGTATAAATTATGATTTTCATCTATACCATCAAGAAAAAAACAAGTAACTTTTGCCCTAACGTAAGATAAATAACATTTATAATAATTAATTAATTTTAGTGTATCTTTATCGTTAAAAATATGCAAAAAACCGGCCAAAAATCCGTCAGATAACTCAATTTGACCTGCAATATCAAGCTCCATTGATAAAAATGCAGCTTCAGAAATTACATCTATATATCTAAAACGCCTATTAAATTCTATACAATCAATTAAACCTATGGAATTATCATCATTAAAATATATATGCTCTAAACGTAAATCACCATGACCATTTTTTATAAATCCATCATCAAATCTTTTATTAAATATATCTCTATTACTATCTAAAAATTTAATAGTTTTATCTTTTATATAATCGTAACTTGATTTATCTATAAAATTTCCAGCATATTTTTCTGTTTGATTAAAATTTTCAATAGCATTAAATTTAACAGAATCAAAAGGCTCTTTAAAATCCTCATCTTTTGGAGCATTCTCAAGATTTTTTAATAAAGAAGCTACTTGCTTGCCAATATTTACCATATCGTCATAATTAATTAAACCTAAATTAATCCTTGTAGCCAGAAAATCATCGTCTTTTATTCTTTTCATTTTTAAAACGTATTCTATAGCTGCTAAACTATTTTCTACTGGCACTAAAGCAAAAGTATCTTTAGACTGCCTAACAATTTTCATCGCCTCTATATAAATATCTTTAGAAAATCTATCATTAAGTTCTTTTTCTAAAATAGTATAAGTTCTACGACTTTTTAATAATTTATAATCAAGAAATCCAAAATCAACTGGCTTTTTAATTTTATAAACAAATTCATCTCCTAATATAGCATAAGATATGTGAGTTTCTTTAATTTCTGTTGCACCAGTTAATTTTTTAACTAACTCAACAGATGAAGGTAATTGTTCTTTATCCATAACTAATCGTTTTTAACTCCTAAAAGCATATAATAATTTCCTTCATTATCTATCCATGAATCAATTTCATCAACATCTTTTAAAATTGCATCTGATTTTTGTTTTGAATAAATTTCTATATCTTTTTTGTCATTACCAACATTATCAACAATTCTGTTAGTTTTTATTTCATTATCAATTTCAACTTTTATAATCTTAGAAATTTCTGCCATGCCTACAGATTTTGCAATTCTTTTTTGTATTGATTTATTAGTTGATGCTTTTGCATAACCTATAGCTGTATATTTATATCCTTCAACATTTGGATTATCTATCCATACTGGATACCCTCTTTCTGTTAAAGAATTAGAGTTTGATTGTTGATTATTTAAACTTTCATTTGCACTTTTTATTTGTGCAGAAGCTGGCACTAAAGAAATATAAATAAATATAATAAATATTAAATAAATTTTCTTCATTTATTTAACCTTTTCCTTCATATAAATATATAATTCATTACTGTTTGGATTAATCCAAGTATCAGCAATAAAAGCATTTATAACTTCTCCAGTTACTGTATGAACTGAATAAGAAACCATATTGGAATTTGAACTACTAATTGAATTTGATTTTGACGATATAGATAACACATTAGATACGGTAACACCTTTCTGTCTTGCTATTTCTTCTATAGCTCTCGATATAGCTAATTCTCGTTGAGCATTTTTGCCTTTTATATGAGTGCCACATACCCCAACACCACCAATATAATCACTTGATGATGGATTATAAACCCAATTTGGAATGCTGTTATCTAATGCTACTTGTGTTGTATTTTTTAAACTACATCCAACTATAAAAAATATACATAGCACCACTACCCATAATATATTTTTCATAAAAATTCCATATAAAGAAATAAGGCAACCGATTGGTTGCCTATGACTATTGTTGAACTTGACTATCTTTAAATTCTGCTTTTATTGCATTATCAAGCTCTTCTTGAGCTTTTTTTGCTTGAAATTGTTGCCATAAAGCCTGCTCATTTCTTAAACTTGATAAAGATTGTTCTTTAATAGATTGCTGAGCTAATGTTGCATCTACTGCTACAAGAATATATAACTCGTTACATGGAGAAACCCAACTTCCAGCTTGTTTTGAACCAGAAATCATTTGAGATGCAACTTGTTTTGAAACATTTGCAGATACTTTATCTACAGTTTGATCGTCTCCTACTCCAGTAGTTTGAGTAAATTGCTTAAACATATTGTTTACTTTAACTCCTAAAACTCTTGCAATTTCATCTCTACCATTAGCTAATGCTTCAGTTCTTGCAAAATTAACACCAGCTTTACCAATAGCAGCAGCTCCAACTGCAGAAAGTCCACCTTCAGCACCACCTGCTAAAACCCAATCTGGAGCACCAGCAAGACACGCATTTGCATTAGCTACATTAGTATTAGCTGATTTGCTACCACAGCCTACTATAGCAAAAGATAAAACTATTAAACTTAAAAATAAAAGTTTTTTCATAAACATATACCTCCTTAAATACTTTAATTTTTAATCAATATAACATTTATTACTTTATAACATTAATTATCTTCTTTCAATAATTAATTCATTATCCTCAATTTTTATTAATCTATATTTATTATTTTTTGCAAGAAATAAAGCTAAATGGTAAGTTTTTTCTGGATAATTCACAACTACACTATTTAACCCATTATCCTCAATATTTAAGATAAATGGAATATTTCTTAAATCTTCTTTTAACTCTTTTAAATATCTAAGATTTTTATCATTTTTTATAGTTACAATAACTTTCTTCTCGTTTACACCTAAGATTTTTTCTGACACTATAGATGATAATTTTACTGCATTATTTTTTGACATATTTCTTAATAGATTATTAATTGCATCAATTTCAGTTGCACCTTGCCCTCTTGCAGAAGAACTACCAGAATCTATCACAACCATTGAATTATCTTTTTTATATAAAAGTTTCCACGTTAAATCACCTGTTACAATACTAAAATCAATATTTGCATATCCTACATTTTTTCCTTTTGAAACGACATTTATATTGCCTATTAAAAAAGTATTTACCATATATTTACTTGTAAGCGATTTCAACTTATCGTAATTATTATTTTTTATAGCATTATTTACGTCTGCATTAATATTTTTTTCTTGTAATATATCTATAACTTGAAAACCGTTATCTACTAATTTTTTAACTACTTCAGAATTAAAAATAGCAGTATCTACTGTATTGCCATTACTTAATATAGGAGGAATAACTATTGCAATAGAAGTATTTTTAGAAAAATCGTTAATTAAATCTTTTGCATTATCTTCTTCTATATCAGCATTAATTGACACCCAATATATATTATCTTTTCTACCTTCATCTGTAATTTTATAACTTTTAATAACTCCAGATAATTCAGTTTTTATCCCCTCGTCAATTAATTCTGCATTGCTAATTATCGTATCAAGTTTTATTTTCACTTCAGAAACTTTTTCTAATGCTGCCCACTTTGCCCTTGATATTGCAATATTTTTTGCTGCTGTAACATCATTTGCCGTTATTTCTGCCTCACCTGTTGCCTCTACTAATGCACTATATGAATTATTTATAATCCCAAATATAAACGCAAAAACAAATATTATTTTTTTCATTATTTACTCCGACAAAGATACTCTTTTGATATAAGTGCCTATTTTTATATCATCTAACACTGATTTACTGCCCTTTATAAAACCCCAAGACCCATCTGCAGAAATTTGATCTGAAACAACTATTTTTGCATTTAATTTAACTAAATCACATTTTTTTTCTTTAGTTAAAAAGTCTGTTGAAATATTTAAATTATATACATCAAACACATTTCCTGCTTGAATACCTTTATTATTCCCTAAATTTATATGAGCAATTTTTTTACCACCACGCAATTCATTAATATATCCAGTTACTTCAAAAATCTTCATAAACTCATTTTTAGAAGTATTAACTGCATCACTCATAATTTTTTTAGCTGCATTAATAATAACATCTGGCTGAAAGTTTTGATTTTGAGATGCTCTAATTTTATCTTCAACAGATTTACTATGAATAACTTCACCAGTTTCAGCATCAATAAGAGAAATAGTCATTTTTGATGAAACAAACCAACCAGAAGCTGCAACATCATAAGTAGCAGAAGCAAGAGATATAATCGCAGCTAAATCAGAACCATTTGTTCTAATATTTGACGGAGCAACATACTTTGCTTGAATATTATCAACAGATCCAGTAACTATATATTTTACTCCAGATAACCTACCAAATTCCATAATTGTATCTGGATCTGCTATCGTCATCTGAAATTGTTGTTCTTTTAAAACTTTTTCTAAATGAGAACGGTTAATAAGAGTAACTCCTCCCAGTTGAGATAGAGTTTCTTCTGTAATACTTTGGGCAAAAGTGCCTAATGACGGTGCAAATTGACCCATAAACTCTGCACTATTTGTAGAATATTTAAAATTCGTATTACTTGCACCAACTCCTACACCAACGGCATTGCCTCTTCTATCAACTTTTGCAACACCTACTCCAACACCAACTGTTTTTGCGTTGCCTTTAGTATTGCTTGATGTATTTTTAATATCCATATCACCATAACCAGTATTATTATCAAATTCTAATACGGCTATTTCCCATTTTTTTGGTTCATATAAATGCTGACATTCTTTGACCATATCAACTGTTAATTTATCACTATCTAACGGTTGCATAGCGTTTGGATTCAGATTATAGTTTTTAGCACAAGAAACTAAAATAATAATACTAAATAAAATAAAATAATTTTTTAACATTTACCATCACCTTAAGATTTATTTTTATCTAATCCCATTTTTTTCATAACTTCTTGTAAATCTTTCCATGTTTCTCTTTTTTTCTCTGGAGAACGCAATAAAAAGGAGGGGTGATAAGTCAACATAACATTAACACCATTATATAGACGCCAAGAACCTCTTTCTTTAGTAATTTTTATATCCTCACTAAAAAGATACTTTGAAGCAACAGAACCTAAACATATAATATAAGTTGGCTTAATTAATTCTATTTGTTCTTTCAAATAAATTATACAATTTGATGCTTCATCTTCATAAGGATTCCTATTATTTGGTGGACGACATTTAACTATATTTGCAATATAAACATCATCTCTTTTTAAACCCATCGCCTCTATCATTTTAGTCAAAAGTTGACCAGCAGCACCAACGAAAGGTCTGCCAGTTTTATCTTCCTCTTCACCTGGACCTTCGCCAATAAACATTAACTTAGCATTAATATTGCCTTCACCAAATACAATATTTTTTCTATACGTATGCAACCTACAATTAGTGCATACTTCTACTTTTCTTCTCAAAATTTCAAGATATTTTGGCACATCTTGTTTTGCAATATTGCTACTTATTGCTTCTTTTTTGATAGGTATATTTTGAGGTATTTCTTTAATTATATCTGGCTTAATTATATCTTTTATACCGTAAGTTTCTTCTATTATATCTTGCAAAAAATCTTTCATTTATAATCACTTTTATTATATTTTAAAGTAATGATACCACATATCTAATAGTCTAACTATATATTTTAATGATTTAATGTATTTTTTTCAATTTAAAAAATTATTACTTGTATAATAAAAAATAACATAAAATTTTTGATTAATTTTTAATAGTATATCTTTGTCTTAGATATTATATTGCTTACGTAATAGATTAATAGCTGATTTGTTTAAGGAGTATTCACATTAAACTCCAGTATGTCCAAAACCACCTGTTCCTCTTTCTGTTACAGATAAATTTTCGCTATTTATAAAATTACATTGTGTAACTTTTGCAAAAACGATTTGACCAATTCTATCACCACGTTTATAAGAAAAAGTTTCTTTTCCATGATTAATCATAATTATACCAATTTCGCCTCTATAATCGCTATCTATCGTTCCAGGAGAATTAACCATTGTAACACCATATTTTAAAGCTAAGCCACTACGTGGTCTAATTTGAGCTTCATATCCATTAGGAATTTCAAGAAAAACACCAGTTTTTATTAACTTTATTTCACTTGGTTTTATCTCTCCATCTTCTGATGATTTTAAATCTGCTCCAGCCGATGATTTTGTAGCATATATTGGCATTAAATCTTCTTGGCATTTAATTTTTATGTTAATCAATATAAACTCCTAAAATACTTATAAAAAATACTATAATATAAATACATTTCTGTAAATAATTATATTCTTTTAATAAATATATAATGACTTCCAAAATTTATCTAAATATATTACTGTTGATAATGGAAGTGAAAAAAACAACACATTTCACGCAATAATTTTTAGATTTTACCCTTTTCATACATATCAAAATAATAAAAAAAATTATTAATAATAACTGAATTTGAACGCATTAATAGTATATTAATTTATAGTATTAAACTTTAATAAGAAATAATAAAAAACTAAGAGTTAATAAGACTTTCTTTAATTTCTTTACCAGGTTTAAAATAAGGCACTTTTTTTTCTGGAATTTCTACTTTGTTTCCAGTTTTTGGATTGCGACCTACTTTAGATTGTTTTTCTCTGATTTTGAAACTACCAAAACCTCTGATTTCTACCTTATCACCGTCTTTGATAGCTTCTTTAATTGAAATAAATACTGAATTGATGATAAACTCAATCTGTTTCTTTGTCATATCTGGATATGATGAAGAGATTTGTTCAATAAGTTCCGACTTTGTCATACGTGATGCCCTCCAATGTACATTCTACATTTAAGAACTTACTTAGTATATTAGACTAAATTACAAAAGTAAAGAATAAATAATGAAATTTTAAATGAAAATTATTAAAATATTGATATTAATAATATATTTTTTTCTTTTTTTAGCTTATTTCTTAAATTTACCTCATAAATCTACTTTAAAGTTTACAAAATAAATTCTATTTGATATAAAATTTACTTAATCCATAATATAGATGAGGTGTTTTTTTTGAGTTGGATAAAGAAAGCTACTGTCAATTATTCTTTTTTAGACATTTTAGATGATGAATATTTCGTAAATTTCTATAATACAATGACAACTTTAATTAATACAGATGAGGTTTATGGCACTTTTGAAGCCAATGAAGCACACTTTTTATGGAAAATAAACAGCGTTGAAAATATTACAGATACAGAAACTTTTTTTATCAGCTTAGTTAAAGAAAAATATTCTTGGCCAGTTTGGTATAGTCAAGATGGAGATATTTCTTCAGTTCCTTTAAATAATGGCTCTTTAGGTGAATTGTATTATGCCTATATTAATCCTGCTTCAAAATTTATGTTGACCGTTGCAGCTGCAACTGGAGCAGCTCAAGGCAGTTTTAAAAAATTTCTTAATGAATTTTCTGCTGATTGTAGTATAAAGTTAACTCCTTTATTTGAAGACAATATAGATTCAAAAATTCTTTCTTGGGATTATTACAAAAAAATATCAACTAGTCTTAATTTTCCTACTCATGACGATTTAATAGAGTTTATTACTACTTCTTGTGGAAAATCTTTAGGTATTACAGATGAATTAGGTAGTTTAAAATTTGATATTACATTATCAGCACCAAAACAGAAACAAGTATTAGATACTGCCCAAATTCAAAAACTTATTGGCGACCTTTATGTCAACGATTTTTGTTCTAAACTCGTTGTTAGAGGTGCAAATTTTGAAACGGAATTATTAGAAGAGTATGATATAAAAAATGCTCAAATTAAATATAATGAAGAAATTGAAATTTTAGATTCCTATATGTCTCTTAATGAAGCAAGAAAAGTTTTAAATAACGCTTTTACAGAAAATGCAAATAAATTATTGAGAAGATAATTTTATTATATAATGTTTTATTATTGAGAGGGGATATTATAATGATTTTACCAAAAAATTTAGGTAATTTATTAAGTGAAAAATCACTTAATCGTGGTTGGAAAAAGTATTTATTTTTTAAAGATAAGAAGTTTTCATATTCTCAAGCTGATAAAATTAGCAACCAATTATCAAGAGTATTAATTACAAATGGCGTAAAAAAAGGAGATAGAGTAGCTCTTTTAATGGAAAATTCACCATATTTTATTCTTTCTATGTATGCTGTTTTTAAAGCTGGAGCTATATTAGTCCCAATAAATACTTTTTTAAAAGAGAAAGAAATTTCATATATTATTGAAAATTGTGAAGCAGAAGTTTTAATTACATCTGAAAATTATAAAGATACTATATCTAAACTAAAAAATGATTGTAATATTTTAAAAAATATTTTTGCCTTTAATGATAATTGTAAAAATTGGGGTGCAGATAATATACTTGAATTATCTAATGCCATGAGTGAAAAGCCAATTGATTTAAATATTATTCACTCAGATCTTGCTGTTATTATATACACTTCTGGAACTACTGGCGAGCCAAAAGGTGCAATGTTATCACATGGAAATATCATAAATATGTGTGCTATGGCAAGAGCTGGATACGCTTTAGATAATAAAGATAGATTTCTATTATTTCTTCCAATGTTCCATATATATTCATTAGTTGTTACTATAATTTATCCTACATTTTTAGGTGCAAATATAATAATTCTTGAATCTGTTATGGATTTGAAAAAGAAAATTTTCAAGAAAATACTTATTTTTAAACGACCTACAGTAATGGTTGCAGTGCCAAGTGTATATTCAGCATTAGTTAAAGCAAATATGCCTAAGTGGTTTATAAAATTTGTTTACCCAGTTAAAGTTCATCTTTCAAGTGGCTCTGGATTACCAGTAGAAGTATTTAATGCTTTCCAAAAGAAATTTGGAAGAAGTTTACTTGAAGGTTACGGTTTAAGTGAGGCTTCACCATTAGTAGCTGGAAATTCTATGGAAAACCCTAAAGCTGGAACGGTAGGTCGCCCTCCTGTTGGAGTGCAAGTAAAAATAGTTGATAGTGATGATATGGAAGTGCCACGTGGAACTGTAGGCGAAATAATCGTATCTGGTAGCAATATTATGCAAGGATACTGGAAAAAACCTAAAGAAACTGCAGAAGTTTTAAAAAATGGCTGGTTCTTTACTGGCGATTTAGGTTGTATGGACGATGAAGGTAATATTACTATCGTTGATAGAAAGAAAGATTTAATTCTTGTTAAAGGTATGAATGTATATCCAAGAGAAATTGAAGAAATTGTATATAAAGTGCCAGGTGTTGAAGCTGCAGCAGTAATAGGTATTCCTGATACTGAAGGCGATGAAGTAATTGTTGCTTACGTCAAAAAATCTCCAGAAGCAGAAATGAGCGAAAAATCACTAAAAAAATATTTAAAAGAACATCTTGCAAATTTTAAAATACCAAAACATATCTATTTTTCTGAAGAATTGCCACTTACTACCATTGGCAAAGTTTTAAAAAGAAAACTTAAAGAGATGGTTTTAAACGGTCAATTGATTGGTCCAAAAATAGAAGAAACCCTTAATATTGCAAAAGATAAATTAACTCAAAAATCAATATAAAAATAAAAAACTACCATAAGAAATTTAATCTTATGGTAGTTAAATTTTCTTTATTATTTAGCTAATGCTTTATTGTCTGAAAACTTGTGTAATAATTTTAATGAAACTAATAAAAGCACTATAGAAACTATTAAAGTAATAAATACGTTTGTAGTAAATCCTGCAATTATAAAGCCTACAAAAGAGCAACCTGCAACTAATAATGCGTATGGAATTTGAGTTGTAACGTGGTCTATATGATTGCATCGTGCTGCCGTAGATGAAAGAATAGTTGTATCAGATATTGGCGAACAATGGTCTCCACATACAGAACCTGCTAAAGTTGCTGCAAGACTTATGATAGTCAATTCTGGTGCAACAGCTTGACAAACTACAACTATAATAGGAATTAAAATTCCAAAAGTTCCCCAAGAAGTGCCTATAGAAAAAGATAATAATCCAGCAATAACAAAAATTATAGCCGGTATTAAAGCTACTGGCATATTTGATGATTCAACTAAATTACTAACGTATGGACCTGCTGAAAGAGCCGTGCAAATTCCTTTTATACCCCATGCTAAAGTAAGAATAATACACGCAGAAACCATTGATTTTACGCCTAAAGTTATACCGTCCATAAATGTGCGAAATTTTATAACTTTTCTTGGAATAAAAAGTAAAAAAGCAACAATTAATGCTGCAAAACCACCTAAAACAAGAGATTTACTAGCATTAGTGTTACCAAAACCATCAAAAAGGCTAATATCTTCTTTAAAATATCCACCAGTATAAAGCATTGCTAATACTGTAAATATAATTAAAGCCAATATAGGAATTATTAAATCGTAAACTTTTCCTTTTTCTGAACCTGAAACAGTTGCAAGTTCATCAGAAGTATCTTCATCATCAACAAATTGGTTATCAAATTTTTTTTCAAATTTTAACATAGGACCAAAATCAAGATTATATTTAGAAATTAAAATAACCATTATAATTGTTAAAATTGCATATAAATTGTATGGAATTGCCGATACGAAAGCACTCATTCCATCAAGACCAGTATCAGACATATAAGATATAACTGAAGCAGCCCAAGATGATACTGGAGCAATAATACAAATTGGAGCAGCAGTTGCATCTATCAAATAAGCTAATTTTACTCTTGAAATATTATGCTTATCAGTAACAGGTCTCATTACTGTCCCAACAGTAAGACAATTAAAGTAATCATCTATAAAAACTATTAAACCAAGTGCAGATGTAGATAATTGTGCTCCTGTTTTAGTTTTTATTCTTTTTGCTGCCCAATTTCCATATGCAGTAGAACCACCAGCTAAAGTAACAACAGCAACTAATGCTCCTAAAACACATAAAAATATAATCATCATAACATCAAAATTATCAGCAATAGTAGTAAATGTATAATCTACTGCCGTAATAACATTGCCACCAGTATAAATTGCATAAATTAAAGCACCAGTTATTATTCCGATAATAAGAGAAGATATAACGTCCTTATAAATCAAAGCAAGTGATATAGCAACAACTGGAGGTAAAATTGATAGTATCCCTACATTAATTGGATCCATATAATAACCTTCCTATTTTTATAGCAAAGCTATATTATTATATAAAGAGGCAGTTATCAATATTTTTTAGATTTTTATTTTATTTTATTTTATTTAACTTACTAAATATACTTGCCTTAAATAATAAGCAGATATAGAATAAATAATAAAAAAAATAATTATAAGGGGGAAATTATCTTGAAAAATATAGCAGTGATGACGAGTGGTGGCGATAGCCCTGGTATGAATTGTGCAATACGCTCAGTCGTTAGGACTAGTTTAAACTTAGGTCTTGAAGTATATGGAATAGAGTCTGGCTACAAAGGATTAATAGAAGATAATATTAGGTTAATGAAACATGCTGATGTATCAAACATTATTTCTCGTGGTGGAACAATTCTTCATACTGCAAGAAGTAAAGAATTTATGACAGATGAAGGCAAGAAGAAAGCTGCAGATAATTTAAAAAAACGTGATATAGAGGGTCTTATCGTCATTGGTGGCGATGGTTCTTTAACTGGTGCTAAAGCTCTTGAAGATGGATTCGGTATTAAAACTGCTGGAATACCTGGTTCTATTGATAATGATTTATATGGCACAGATTTATCCTTAGGTGTTGATACGGCATTAAATGTCATTACATCTTGCGTTGATATGCTAAATGATACTGCAAGTTCTCATGGCAGAACTTTTATTATTGAAGTTATGGGTAGGCATTGTGGCTATCTTGCAGTAATGTCGGCTATTGCAACTGGAGCAGATGCTGTAGTTATACCAGAAAGAAAACCTGATATTCATAAAATTGTAGCTTCTTTTAAAAAACGTGTATTAGAAGGAAAAACAAGAAATATATTAATTGTAGCAGAAGGTGCTGGCTCTGCTTACGACTATGAAGGTATGATGAAAGATGCTGGGTTAGAAGCAAGAATATCTGTATTAGGTCATATCCAAAGAGGCGGTGCTCCATCTTGTTTTGATAGAAATTTAGGCTCTCGTATGGGAAAAATGGCAGTAGAAAGTTTAATTGAAGGTCATTCTGGGTTTATGGTTGCTCTTCGTGGAAACGAAATGATAAAAGTTCCATACGAAGAAGTTTTTTCTCAAAAAAAATTAATCAAAGAAAGCACATTAGAGTTATTAGAAAGATTAGGATAATATATATAATACCTTTGCTACAATAAGTAAGCAAAGGTATTTTTATTATTCATTTATTTTTAGCTCCATAATGTAATCGTCCATAAAAAAGCCGTTACCAATATCGTCTTTAACTGAATCTGTAATAACGTATCCGTATTTTTTATAAATTTCTATAGATGGATTATTTTTATTTACGTGGAGCCATATAGAAGATAATTTATTATCTTTTGCAATTTTTTCTATAAAATTAAAAATATATTTAGATAAACCTTTTTTTCTATATTTATCTAATAAATATAATTTAGATA
>JAZSQT010000040.1:0-2613 GCA_045538075.1 Mucispirillaceae bacterium | reverse complement strand
TTTATAATAAATCTATTGAAGAATTATTATCTAAATCATCTCAAATTTCTGGAAGTAAAATTATTAAAAAGTTAGAAAATAAATTTAATGCTATTAAAGCTCCTTTAGTAAAAAATGAAACTAATGCAGAAAAAGCATTATCAAGTTTATAGAATATTCAAAGTGAAGTAATAGCCTCATCGTCATCAATTACAGATGCTACAAATCTTAAATTAATAAAGAAAATTATTTCCGATATAGAAAAAGAAATAATGTCATGGAAAGATATACAACAATCGAGATATGAAAAATGGGCAATAAATACTATTGTAAAATTTAATAATGTTTATAAAGATGAGTTAGGATTACTTGGTTCTGGTAGAGACACTAAAAAAAGGATTTATATAGGCTTAGTTGATTATTTATGTGCTATAGATTTAAGATATTTATCTGTTCCAAGTTTGCGTGCTTATACGGAAGTTTTTGATTTTTATTATAAAGAATTAGATAGGGATCAACGGCTTGATTTATCTAAAGAATTTATTAGCTGTGATAAAAAATTGTTATCGGAGTTTTAATATAAATGAAGTATTTTTTCTATACTTTTATTGTTTTTGTGATTAGTAGCTCTTACGTTTATTGTAGCGATATAGTAGTTTCTTATAGAAATAAAAGCAATGTGATAAGGATTGAAGAAAATATACAGAGTAACGATTATGAATTAATTACTAAGGTTGATTATTACATATATAATAATATATCGTATAACAATTATAATTTAAGAATTTATAACAATACAACTAATAGTAATAAAAATGTAACATTAAATTTATTTGATACTATAGATAGATATAATGCTAAAGTGGGCAATATAACTAATAGTTATATTGAGGCTATTTCAAATTATTATAGTGTTTTATCAGATATTGGATTAACGGGAGCTATAACTGGAGGTATTACGGCTGGTTTATCCTCTGGGTATAATAGATTTATGGAAACAGGTGTTATTGATTTAGGTAATACAATGCGTGCAACTTCAATTATGACTGCTTCATCTTTAATAGGTGTTCAGACGGGAGGTTATGCAATAGATTTAATTGTAACACCCGTTATTTCTAATGTAGTTGTTAATAGTATGTTAGTTTCTACTGCAGGAGGTATGGCAACGGGTTTTTTATATGCAGTAGGTTCTTATTTTACGGGTAGTATAGATAGACATGAGATGAGGACTATTGCAGTAAAAAGTTCTGTCGGTTCAAGTGCAAGTGCTGGAATATCGGCAATATTTGGTGTTGGAGTGGGAGTGTCATCATTTTCAGTTGGAACTTTAATATTGCCTACTTTAATATCTTTATCTGTTGTATATACTGTTGATAAATTGTTTGATGCTATTGATAAACAAGAAGAAATTGATAAATTAGATGGTTTGCTTGTTGAAATAGCAAAATAAGTATAATATTTATTGCAATATGTGATAGAAATATATAGAGTATTTTTTTATAAAGTTAAATTATGTTTAGGAGACAATGTAATGAAAGCAAAAAATATTTTAATTATTGTATTGATTTTAGTGATTTTAGTTGTTGCTACTTTTTTTATTTATACTAAAGTTATTAAATCTTCAGAAAATAGTCAAAATACAGAAGAAATTATCAGAATTGATGAATCATTTGCCGATAAAAATTTTGGTAGAGAAACAATCAAATTAATAGAAAGTGGTAAAATTGTGATAGCATGTGAAGATGCTAAACATATTATTAATATGATTGGTAATATTAATAAAGATTTTGCTAACAATCCAGAATTATCTGGCGATATGGCACCAGATAAGATGACTGATTCAATGAAAGTATTTGAAGCAACAATGGACGTTTTTGGTAAAGAATTGGAAGATAAATATTCAAAAGATGAGGCTAAAATGAATGCAATTTACCAGTCTATTGGAGATGGGTTTTCTAATATTTTTCAAGTTACTGTTATGACACATTTAGGATTAATTGACAAAGCAAAACAAGATGAATATGTTGATGTTACTTTTTGTGGAGTTGCTCCAAAAGAGGGATACGTATCTCCCCTTGATATGAAAATTGAAGAAGGTAATATTCAAGAAAAAGAAAATAGTGTTGATAACCCAGAAGTAAAAGATACTCCTAAAATAGAGGATAATATTTCAAATCAAGACGGTAACATACAAAAAGATACAAATAAGTAATATATTATTATCTATTGACAAAATCTTTAAGAGATATAATATTATATTATATCTCTTTTATTTTTTTAAATTAATATCTCATTAAGGCAGCACGTCTGACGAGGTTATTACCGGGAGGGTAGTTATGATGTCATCAATCAGCGTTCTGCAATCACAATTAGATGCAACAAGTGCTCAAATGGAAGTGGCTGTTGCAGTTGCAAAAAAAGCAAAAAATATTGCAGAAGTTCAAGGTCAAGCAGCTGTTCAGCTTATTGATTCTGCTGTTGCTGTTTCTACTTCATCTGGAGCAAATGCTGCAGCAAGAGGCACTGGCACAATACTTGATGTATTAGTATAATTTATATAGTTATAAGTTCTTGACCTATCTTTTTTTTTATGTTTAAATGAGCCTTTATTAAAATAAGATAAAGTCGGAGGCC
>JAZSQT010000082.1:0-2056 GCA_045538075.1 Mucispirillaceae bacterium | reverse complement strand
CGAAATGATAAATGTCTAACTAATATATTATTTATTAAGGATTATATATGATTAGAATATTAGGAATGCTTTTAATAGTAGGTTTATATATATCGTTTAGAATACATCGTGCATTTTTCTCAAATAAGAAAGCATATATTTCTATGCCAATTATTTTTTTAATAACTCAATCTTTTTTCGTATTAAAGGTTTTTGAAAAAATAACTGGTATATATTTTCCAGAATATATTATGGGAATAACTTATATTATTTTTGGAATAACAGTTTATTTAATTATTTATTTTTTAATATTTGATATTTTATGGTTATTTAGAATAAGATTTAATTTTTTACGTAATAAAAAGTTAAAAATAGGTATTACCGTAATAGTATTATCAATTATAACTTTTTCTTACGGTTATTACCATCAATTAGATACTAAAGTTAAATATTATGAAGTAGAAACAGATAAAATTATGAATAAACCTTTAAAAATGGCAGTAATTTCAGACATTCATATAGGTAGTGGAATGACTGTTGAAAGGTTAAATAAATACGTAGATGAGATTAACAATTTAAATCCAGATGTTATATTTGTTGTAGGAGATATAATAGACAATAATATAAATGCTTTTACAGAAGAATTTAGAAAACCTTTTCGCAATTTTAATGCTACAGCGTATGCAGTTTTAGGAAACCATGAATATTTTAGTGGTAATATAGACGATGTTATTAATATAATAGAAGATGCAGGTATGATTTTGCTAAAAGATGAAGTAATTTTTAATGAAGAAAGTGGAGTATATTTTATAGGTAGAGATAGTATTCGTCATTCTGTATCAAAAGGTAACGAAAGAAAAAGTGCAATAGATTTATTACAAAATATAGATAAAACTAAACCGATTATAGTATTAGACCATATACCAAGAAATATTGATGAAGTCAAAAATATGAATATAGATATTCAATTTTCTGGTCATACTCATGGTGGACAGTTTTTTCCAGTAACAGAAATTGTTAAAAGAATGTATCCAATAAGTTCTGGTCATTTAAAAGAGAATAAGTTTAATTTAATCGTTACAAGTGGGTTAGGGCTTTGGGGACCACCAATGAGAGTTGGTAGCGATTCAGAAATTTTGTTAGTTACATTAAAACAAAAATAAAAATAAAGGCTTGCAATAACTAAATAATTACACAAGCCTTTATTAAAAAATTAGATTGTGTCGTCCATTAGTAAGCCTATCATTTCACCAATGTGTTTTGATAGTTCAACTGCTTCTTCTGTTGGAATTTGCCTAATAACTTCGTTTGTTTCACTATTAATAATTTCAACAATTGGTCTGTCTAAATCTTCATCAATTATGAAACGATGTTTAGTCCTTGTATAATCCATTGCTTCATTAAGTTTTTCAACAGCCATATCTAAAGCGTTTTTACTAATAATAACACTTTCTTCTTTCTGCCCATTAACTTGCTTTGATTGAGCGAAATCAATTAGGGCATTTAAACGGGTAGAATTATTTACTGAATTTATCATAAATACCACCTCTAAAAAAATATGCCTGAATTAAATATAAATTAATAATTTGATACAAGTAGATTATATTATTGATAACGAAAAATCGTTAATAATAACTTTTAAAATATAGTCTCCTTGAGTTGCGTATTACTAAATATACATTTTGCGTCCATGCGTAAAACAGGCTAAAATTAAACCATTACAATAGTAAATTTTAAAATTAGCTAACAATTCTTGTTATGATTAAACTAGTCATGCTTGTATTTTTCCGGTGTTGTTCACCAAGATGTAAATGTAAAAAATAGTTTAACATCCTTGTAAACTATACATTAAAAGCAAAATACTATTTTTAATAGTATAACCTAAAACTATAGGCGACTAACGTCCTTGAATTTAAATGTATCCATACATACCATAACAATAATAGAATTTCCTTACAATTTAGTCGCTCCTCTAAAAATAAGGATTAGATGATATAAAACAAAAAAAGCCGACAAAGGATATATAAACCCTATGTCGGCTTGGTTATTCCAATACCATCATAATTCTATACTTACT
>JAZSQT010000145.1:0-10572 GCA_045538075.1 Mucispirillaceae bacterium | reverse complement strand
TAAAAGAAAATTGCCGTATTCTGGATGATTAGATTATGAAAGTGAAGGATTACTTATTTTTACTAATGATGGAGAATTAATTCAGCGAATGCAGAAACCAGAATATAAAGTAGAAAAAGAATATTTAGTTACTGTAGATAGAATGCTTTCAGAAATAGAGTTAAAAGAATTTGCTAATGGATTAGAAACATCAAAAGGCAATTTTTTGCCTTGTAAAATATATAAAACTGGTAATAGAAACTACAATGTGATAATTAAAGAAGGTAAGAAAAGGCAAATAAGAAATATGTTTGCTTATTTTGGTTCAACTGTTAAACGGTTAGAAAGAGTTAGGATTGGACCAATTTTAATAGGAAGTTTAAAAGAAGGTGAGCATATAAAACTTACATCTAAAGAAGTTAGGGAGTTATATAAATGTACAGGGTTAAAATAAAAACTGATTTTTCTTCGGCACACAATATAAGAGAATATAACGGAAAATGTGAAAATTTACATGGACATAACTGGAAAGTTGAAGCATATCTAAAAAGTGATACATTAGATAGACTTGGTATGGTTGAAGATTTTAGAGAATTTAAAAAAAATATGCGTTGCATTATGAATGATTTAGACCACGTATATATTAATGAACTTGAATATTTTAAAACTGTTAATCCTACAAGTGAAAATATTGCATACTATATTTTTCAACGATTAAAAGAAACTTATGGAAATAAGACTGAGCGTGTTATTGTTTGGGAAAATGATGATACAGCAGCAGAATATTTTGAATAGATTATTATTTTATTAAGTTAATAATGTTATTAGCTTTAATATCTCTTGCTTTTTCTGGTTTTTTATCATCTACGATACTACCAGGTAGTTCAGAAGCAGCATTTATTGCTTTTCTAATGTATTATAAGCCTTATTTTTTATCGGGGCTTATAGTTGTATCTATATCAAATACATTAGGCAGTTATACATCATTTTTGATTGGTAGATTTATACCAAATAATAAAACGCAATCTGAAAAAGCGATTAATTTAATAAAAAAGTATGGTGCTCCTTTACTATTTTTTTCTTTTCTACCTGTTGTTGGTGATTTATTACCAATAGCTGGTGGTTGGTTACGTATTTCTTTGTGGAAATCATTATTTTTTATATTTTTAGGAAAATTTATTCGCTATATAATATTATTAATTGTAACAATCAATATTAATTAAGGTATTCATCAAGTTTTCTTTTTATTGCTTTTTTCTTTAGTTTATCCATTGCTTTAACTTCAATTTGGCGAACTCTTTCTCTTGAAATATTCAACTTTTCTCCAATTTCTTCTAATGTTTGAGGCTCATCTCCATCTAAACCGTATCGTTTTGTGATAATATCTGTTTCCCTTTCACTTAAATCAGATACAATTTCATCAATAGATAATTTTAATGTTTTTCTTATTAACTCGTCTTCTATATTAGGAGCAGTATCTTCAAGATAGTCTAAAAATGATTTATCAGAAGTTTCACTATATGGTGCATCTAATGATAAATTTTGTTTAGATGCTCTTAATATATTGTTTATGTCTTCTTCACTAATTCCAGTATTTTCAGATAATTCTTTAGTAGTAGGCTCTCTATTTAGTGATTTCATTAATAATTCTGAAGTAGTGTTGATTTTAAATAAAATATATGCTTGTTTAACAGGCAACTTAACAGAGCCAGATTGCTCGGTTAATCCTTGAATTATTGCTTGACGAATCCACCAAACAGCATAAGTTATAAATTTTACGTTTTTATCTGGCTTGTATCTTTTTGCTGCTTCTAATAACCCTAAGTTACCTTGTTCAATTATATCAAATATAGGTATTCCAGTATTTTTGTATTTATTGGCAATAAAAACTACAAACTTTAGATTGTATAAAACTAATTTTTTTAAAGCCTTAATATCACCTTGTTGTATTAAATGTCCTAATTCTTTTTCTTCATCTATTGATAAAGGTTTATATTTTGAAATTTCTTTAAAATACAATTGGATAGAATTACCATTAATTGTATTATCTTTAAAAGATTCAAGATTCATAATATTTTCAATTAAATCAGTAGAATCATCAAATTCTGTTTCATCAGATAAATTGTTGTATTTATTCATATCATACCCATAATATAGGGGTATGTGATACCCCTTATATCATTCTGTTTTAATATTTATATTGTCGTTATTAAACGATATTTCAATATTTGAATTTGGTTTAATTTTTCCACTAATAATGTTTTCTGCAACTGGATTTTCTATTAACCTTTGGATAGCTCTTTTCATAGGTCTAGCTCCATAACTTGGATCAAAACCTACCTTTGATACTTCATCAAGGGCTGAATTATCAAATTCAACGTTAATAGGCACATCTTTTAATCTATCAGAAAACCCTTTAAGTAAAAGTTTTGCCACATCTCTTAAATTTTCTTTAGTAAGAGGGTGAAATACAACTATATCATCAACTCTATTTAAAAATTCTGGTTTAAAGTATTTAGATAATTCATTTATCGCTACTTTATTTATATTATTATATTTTTCTTCTAACGTATCATCAGTTGCAAATTGTTCCATAATTAAATGAGATGCAACATTTGATGTCATAATTACTACTGTATTTTTAAAATTTACAACTCGTCCCTTTGAATCAGTTAATCTTCCGTCATCAAGTAATTGTAACAAAATATTAAATACATCTGGATGAGCTTTTTCTATTTCATCAAGTAATATAACAGAGTAGGGACGACGTCTAACTTTTTCTGTAAGTTGTCCACCTTCTTCATATCCAACGTATCCTGGAGGAGCTCCAATTAATTTTGCAACAGCATGTTTTTCCATATATTCACTCATATCAATTCTGATAAGAGCATCTTCAGTATCAAATAAAAATTCAGCTAATGCTTTAGCAAGTTCTGTTTTACCTACACCAGTTGGACCTAAGAAAATAAAGGAACCCATGGGTTTTTTAGGGTCATTAAGTCCAGCACGGCTCCTTCTAACTGCTTCGCTAATTGCTTTAATTGCAATATCTTGTCCAATAACCCTTTTATGTAGATAATCCTCCATATTAAGTAACTTATCGGCTTCTTCTTCAAGAAGTTTAGTAGAAGGAACACCAGTCCAACGAGAAACTACTTCTGCAATATCTTCTTCATCTACTTCTTCTTTAAGCATTGGTTTACCATGTTGAATATCTCGCATTTTC
Source organism: Mucispirillaceae bacterium (assembly GCA_045538075.1). Lineage (GTDB taxonomy): Bacteria > Chrysiogenota > Deferribacteres > Deferribacterales > Mucispirillaceae > JAZSQT01. The sequence goes on along the minus strand of JAZSQT010000145.1, from coordinate 7,367 downwards.
TCAGTAATTGTATTAGATTTGTTTTCTAATTCAACTAATTTACCGTATTTTAATTCACTTGCTTTAGCAAAGTCTCCAATACGTTCTGCTTTTTCCATATCAATTTTAGTTTGTTCTATTTCTTCTTTAATTGCTCTTGATTCTTGTATTATTTCTTTCTCGCTTTTCCATTGTGCAGATAGAGTAGAAATTTTTTCTTTAAGTTCACTAATTTCTTTTTCAACATTTTGGCATCTTGAAATTGAGGCTGCATCATTTTCTTTTTTTAGTGCTTGTTTTTCTATTTCAAGTTGTCTATGTCTTCTTTCAAGTTCGTCAAGTTCAGTAGGCATACTATCAATTTCCATACGTAATCTTGCAGTTGCTTCATCAATTAAATCTATTGCTTTATCTGGCATAAATCTATCAGATATATATTTGTTTGCTAAATAAGCAGCTGCGACTAAAGCTCCATCTTTGATTTTTACTCCATGGTGGATTTCGTATCGTTCTTTTAAACCCCTTAATATTGAAACAGTATCTTCAACTGTTGGTTCTTTTACATATACAGGTTGAAATCGTCTTTCTAAAGCAGCATCTTTTTCTATATATTTTTTATATTCATCTAAAGTTGTAGCTCCTATGCAATGAAGTTCTCCTCTAGCAAGAGATGGCTTTAATATATTTGCTGCATCCATTGCTCCTTCAGTTGCTCCAGCTCCTACAAGAGTATGAATTTCATCAATAAAAAGTATTATTTCACCGTTACTTTCGTTTATTTCTTTAAGTATTGCTTTAAGTCTATCTTCAAATTCTCCTCTATATTTTGTGCCTGCAATTAATGAGCCCATATCAAGCATTGAAATAGTTTTATTTTTAAGGCTTTCTGGAACATCGCCTCTTATTATTCTTTGAGCAAGACCTTCAGCAATAGCAGTTTTACCAACGCCAGGTTCTCCAATCAAGACTGGATTATTTTTTGTTCTCCTTGATAAAACATGTATTACACGTCTTATTTCTTCATCTCTACCTATTACTGGATCTAATTTTCCACTTTTAGCTGCATTCGTTAAGTCAACAGTATATTTTTCAAGAGTATTCATTTTTTCTTCTGGATTTTGGTCTGTAATTTTTGATGAACCCCTTAATTCTTGTATCGCTTTTTTAATTATTTTTAAATCAATACCAGCAGTGGTTAAAATTCTTCTTAAAGAATAATCGGCTTTATCAACTATTCCCATTAAAATATGCTCTGTTGATACGTATTCATCTTTCATTTCTTTTGCTATATCAAAAGCGTAATCAAGAACTTTATTTGCATCATTAGATAAAACTGGTTGACTATTTGCTCCACTAACTTTTGGTAATGAATTTAAAATATTATTAACTTCATTTAAAATATTATCAGGATTAGCACCAATTTTTTGTAAAAGAGGGCGAACTAATCCTTCTTGTTGAGTCAATAATGATACAAATAAATGTTCAGGTTGTATCATTTGATTAGATAATTTATCTGCAATTTTTACAGTTTCTTGAAGTGCCTCTTGGGCTTTTATCGTCATTTTATTATAATTAATCATAAATCTACCTCATTTGTTACTAAAAAACTACTCTCGTTCAATTTTTATTTTTGTAACTTTTGAATATTTTTCTGTGGGTTGAGTGCGAATATCTTCTCCATACTTATTTTTTATATGTTCTGCAATATTATTAAGTTGGTTATTTAAAGCATTAATCTGTTCTCTCATTTCCATTATAACTTCAACGCCTGCTAAATTAACTCCCATTTCTTTTGTTAATACAGTAATATATTTTAATCTTTCTACATCTTCTTCAGAATATAATCTTGTATTTCCGTCAGTTCTTGATGGAATAATTAAACCTAATCGTTCATATTGTCGTAATGTTTGAGGATGTAAGCCTAATATTTCAGATACTATACTAATGATATATAAAGGTTTATGTTTCATATATTCACCTTAAATTTTTCCTAAAGATAAAATTTTGCTTCTATCAATTCGTTGAGTATTATCCATTACTTCTTTTAGCTTTCTTTTATCTGATTCATTTTTAATTTCAGGTATTACAACGTTTACTACAATATATAAATCACCTTTTTCATCACTTCTTAAATGGGGCATACCTTTTCCTTTTATGCGAAATTTTTGTCCATTTTGTGTTCCAGCTGGAATATTTAAAGATATTTCACCATATGGAGTAGGAGCAGTAATTTTACTCCCTAACATAGCCTCAAATATATCAATATTTAGGTTAACATATAAATCGTTTCCAGAGCGTTCATAAACAGGGTGATTAGCAACTTCTGTTATTATGTATAAATCACCATCTTTACCTTTTCCTAAACTTGCATTGCCTTTACCTGCAACACGGACTTTTGAGCCAGTTATTACTCCTTTTGGTATAGTAACTTTTATTCTTTCTGTTGCGTTAATAATGCCTGTAGTATGGCAACTTTGACAAGGAGATGAATATATTTCGCCAGTGCCATTACACTTTCTACAAGGCATATTAAACAATCCATTATTTTCGCCAGCAAAACCAGAGCCTTTACATTGAGGACAAATTGTCTTATTTCCACCAGTTCCATGACAAGTAGGGCATTTAACTTGTCTATTTATATTTAACTCATAGGTTGAACCTTTAATAGCATCTGCAAAAGGTATTTTAACTGAATAAGTAATATCATCACCTTTACTATTAATGTTCCTTTTTTTGCTTCTTCCTGTTAAATTCCCAAATAAGTCGCCAAATATATCCTCAAAAGATGTGCCTCCAAAATTAAAATTACGAATATCTTCATAATTCATATTTTGAAAATTATATCCATGACCACTATTAGTAAAGGCATCATGTCCAACTGCATCATACTCTTTTCTTTTTTCTGGGTCTGAAAGAACTGCGTATGCTTCTGATAATTCTTTAAATTTATTTTCTGCTTCTTTATTGTTAGGGTTTATATCAGGATGATATTTTCTTGCCAATTTTCTATAATTTCTTTTTATCTCTTCATCAGTAGCAGATTTAGTAGTTTCAAGAATATCGTAATAATTTTTAGCCATTAGTGTTAAACCTCATTAATTACTCTTTTTCTACTTTAATAACTTTTGGTGAGTTATCTTGTTTCTTTTTAAGTAGTATTTTAAGAACACCATCTTTTAGAGATGCTTTGACATTAGTTTGGTCAACAGCAGCAGGAATTGCAAATGAGCGATTAAATCTACCATAAGAACGCTCAAGACGATAATAATTATCTGATTGTTTTTCTACTGGAAATTTTTTTTCTCCTTTCATGGTAAGTATTCCTTCTGCAACTTGTATGTCCATTGTTTCTTCTGAAACTCCTGGAACTTCAGCAATAATAATTATCTCATTATCATTTTCCATAATATCAACTGCTGGAGACCAATCACCACTCGTTATTTTAAATGAGTCATCAAAAATTTTATTCATTTTTTCTTGCATTGTAATTAAGTCTCTAACAGGATTCCATCTCACTATAGCCATATCATTGCTCCTATAATATATATTGATTTTAATATAATATAAAACTTGAGTTAGTTTATGTCAAGTTTTTTCTTAGATTAATGTCATAGTATAAAATAGAGTTGTTAAATATTAAAGTAATAAGTATGGTCTATAAAAAAAATAATGATAAAGAGATATTTTATTGATATACTTGTTTTATGAATTATAAAAAAACATTATCTATAGCTATTATTTTTTCGGTAATTATTCATATAATATTTTTTGTAATGTTCTATTTATCTCATAAAAAATCAGATAAAGATATAGATAGCGAACCAATAGAAGTTTCATTAATCCCTAAGGAAAATAAAAGTAATCAATTACAAGAATATTTTAACGATAATCTTACAGATGATGAAGAAACAACTCTTGAGCATGATAGAAGTAGTGCTAAAAAAAACAATACTGACAATAATATATCTTCAGTAAATGAAAGTAATACATTAAACAAAAAAATAAACGAAAATATTAATAAACCAAAAACAAATATTCAAGAAAAACACGAAGATATTGAAGAAAAAAATGATAATAATGATATACTTGATTTAAGTGGAATATTTAATACGAAAGATATAACAGATAAAATTGCAATGAATAAACCTCCTCAAAAAGAGGGAGAAGATTCAGCTTCTTATAATGAATTTGAAGAAAAATATGCTTCTTACTTTAGTAAATTTAGAAGAAGAGTATATCAATTATGGCGTTATCCACAAACGTCTGTTAGAAAAGGTGAACACGGTATCGTTAAGGTTAGTTTTTCTATTCTAAAAGATGGTTCTATTGTAAACATAAAAATGATTAGTTCAAGTGGATATCCAGATTTAGATAGGGAAGTAATGAGAGTTTTAAGAAATATAGGCAAAATTCCATTACCTAAATCTTATAATTTAGAACAATTAAATGTTGATGAAGCAAATTTTATATACACTATCGGTGGTAGTGTAATAAGATACTTAAATTAAATTATAAATAACAGCAAATTAGTCTTTTATTATTAAATATATTTTGATATACTCTTTAGTATCTTAGTTGTAATATGAGGTTTTATTTATGAGTAGTAGTAATATCTGGGAACTTAAATGGATGGCTTGGGAGCTTACAGAAGCGTGTAATTTACATTGTGTTCATTGTAGATCATCATCAGAAATATACTCTCCAGTTGGAAATTTTACTTTAGATAAAGCCAAATTATTCTTAGATAGTATTAAATCTTTTTCTGATCCAGTAGTTGTTCTTTCAGGTGGTGAACCACTTATGCGTAAAGATGTATTTGATATAGCCTCTTATGGAACAGAAATTGGCTTAAGAATGGCTATGGCTACTAATGGTGTGCTTGTAACAGATGAAATATGTGAAAAAATAAAATCATCAGGTATTAGAATCGTTTCATTAAGTCTTGATGGACCAAATGCAGAAATTCATGATGATTTTAGAGGACAAGTTGGTGCATTTAATGGTGTTATAAATGCTGCATCACTATTTAACAAGCATGGTATCAAGTTTATAGTAAACTCATCTTTTACTAAAAGAAATCAAAAATATATTGAAGAAACTTATAAAAAAGCTAAAGAAATTGGAGCTCATGCTTGGTATATGTTTTTGATTGTTCCTACAGGTAGAGGTGAAGAAATTATGTCAGAGCTTGTATCTAAGGAAGATTATGAAGACATATTAAACTGGCATTACGATATGGAAAGACGAGAAAATGAGATACTTGTTCGTCCAACTTGTGCTCCACAATACTATAGAATTTGGCATCAAAGAAGTAAAGAAGATGGCAAAACTGATGAAAGACGTTCTCTTACATTCTCTACAGGTGGTGGTAAAGGGTGTATTGCAGGGCAAACTATTTGTTTTATCAATTCTAAAGGCGATGTTTATCCATGTTCGTATTTTTATAAATCTGCTGGAAATGTATTTGATAAGCCTCTTAAAGAAATTTGGGAAACATCAGATTTATTTAACGATTTAAGAAATTTTAAAGAATACGATGAAAAATGTGGAGTTTGTAGATACATAAAAGTTTGTGGTGGTTGTAGAGCAAGAGCATATGCAGTTTCTGGTTCATATATGGCTGAAGAACCTTTTTGCGATTATGTTCCAGCAGGACTTAAAAAATAGTTTATTAAGTAGTAAAAAAATATATTAGGAGAGTTTAATTATGAGCCAACTTGAAAGTAGAATTAGAGATAAAAGTCTTTTATCTAAAATTACTACAGTGGATAAACTTATACCACTATTTGCAGAAACAGAAAAAAGAACATTAAATTTAGGTTGGTCTGGATTTACTCCAGTTGGTTATCCTAAAGTTGTTCCAATTGCATTAGCAGATCACGTTGAAAAAAATAATCTTCAAGGTAAATGGCGTTTTAACTTATTTATAGGTGCTTCTATTGATGCTCAAATTGAAGATAGATGGGCAGAATTAAAAATGATAGATAGACGTTGGCCATATCAAACAGGTAAAGCTGTTAATAAGGGTATAAATAGTGGCGAAATTAGAATGGGAGATAAACATTTATCAATGTTTGCTCAAGATTTTTTTAACGGTTTTTATACTAAAGAAAATGGTGGTGGTGTTGATTTTGCAATAGTTGAAGCATCTGGTATTGATGAAAATGGTAATATTATTCCTGCTGGTTCTGTTGGAGCTGCACCAGAATTTATTGCTGTTGCTGATAAAATAATTGTTGAGATTAATACTCATAACCCATCTTTTGAGGGAATGCATGATATTTGGGTAAGTGATAGACCTCCTTATAAAAAAATTATTCCTATTACTGACCCTCGCCAGCGTATAGGAACACCTTTTATACCTACTGATAAAAATAAAATTATAGCTATTGTTGAGTCTAAATTGCCAGATAATGGTAGGGCTGTTAGAGGTAGTGATGCTGCAAGTGATGCAATTGCTGCAAATATTATTGATTTTTTTCAGCATGAAGTTAAAGCAGGAAGATTGCCAAAAAATCTTCTTCCATTACAATCTGGAGTAGGTTCTATAGCAAATGCTGTTGTTATGGGGCTTACAAATTCTCCTTTTGAAAATTTAACTGTGTATAGTGAAGTTTTACAAGATGGATTTTTACCATTTCTTGATTCTGGAAAATGTAAATTTATTAATGCTACTTCTCTTTCTTTATCTAATGATGGTTTTAAACAATGGTGGGAAAATTACGATAAATATCGTGAGTTAGTTCTACTAAGACCTATGCAAGTGTCAAATAATCCAGAAGTAATTAGACGTTTAGGAGTTATTGCAATGAACACTCCTGTTGAAGTTGATATTTATGCTCACGTAAATTCTACATTAGTTAGTGGCGTTAGAATGTTAAATGGCATAGGTGGTTCTGGTGATTTTTGCCGTAATGCTTATTTATCAATTATGCATACTCCATCTGTTAGAGCAAGCAAAACTGATGAATTTGGAATTTCATGTATTGTTCCAAAAGTATCTCATGTTGACCATACAGAACATGACCTTGATGTAGTTCTTACTGAACAAGGTTTAGCAGATTTAAGAGGTCTTGCACCAAAAGATAGGGCAAAAGAAATTATTAATAAATGTGCTCACCCAGAATATAAAGATTATCTTTTTGATTATCTTGAAAGAGCTACTGTTAAAACAAAAAATTCTCATGAACCTCAACTTCTTTCTGAATGTTATAAAATGTATTTAAATTTAGAAGAAAATGGCACAATGCGTTTTTGGAAATAAATTAAAAGGGCTTTTATAAAAGCCCTTTTTTTAATCTCTAAAAAAAACTGCCATTTCATCTAACCGTGAATTACACCTTAAAAATCTTCTTTCAAAAGGTGTTTCCATAATTTCTTTAGTAATA
>JAZSQT010000059.1:0-2498 GCA_045538075.1 Mucispirillaceae bacterium | reverse complement strand
TTTTACCATATAAAAATGATTTCTTTTTTTCTGTGATTTTTATATCACAAATATCACCCTCTACTGCTCCAGATACAAAAACAATTTGTCCATCTCTATTTTTGCCTACACCGTAGCCACCGTAAGCAGTATCAAAAATTTCTATATTTTTTAATGTCTCCATATTTTTTTATAGCATAAAAGAAAAAATCAATAAAGATTGATTTATTATTCTTGCAATGATGAGTATTTTAATATAGATTTTAGCTTTTAGAGTGATATATGGAGATAAATTTATGCCTATTGGAATTTATGATTCTGGAATTGGTGGCTTAACCGTCTATAAAGCTATTGCATCAAAATTCAAAAATCTTGATATGATTTATCTTGGCGATTCTGCAAGGGTGCCATACGGCAACAAATCTCCTGAAACGATTATAAAGTATAGTTTAGAATGTTCTAAATACCTTGCAAAAAGATATAATATATCTGCATTAATTGTAGCTTGTAACACAATCTCATCTCACGCTTTAGAAATATTACATAATGAGTTAAATATCCCAGTTTTAGGTGTAATATTACCAGGGGCTAAAAATGCAGTTAATATTACAAAAAACAATAAAATAGGAGTTCTTGCAACTCATGCAACTGTAAATAGTAAGTCTTATATTAATGCAATAAAACTCATTAACCCAAATAGTCAAGTATATCAACAAGCATGCCCTTTATTCGTTCCATTAGTTGAAGAAGCCTTTGTAGATGGCGAAATGGTTGAAACAGTAGTTAAAGAAAGTTTAAAAGATATATCAAAAACAGATATAGATACATTAATTTTAGGTTGCACCCACTATCCAGTATTAAAACCAGTAATAGAAAAAATTATGCCTAATGTAAAAGTTATTGATAGCACTGAATATATAATAAATGATATAAACAGTTTAGGTATAAAGTTAGATGAAAATGGCTTTCGCCATATCTTAATTACAGACCAATCTCATGCTTTTCACTCTTTAAAAAACTTGTTAGTTGGTAATATTTCTGTAGAATTAGTTGAGGTAGGTAATTAATATTATGACAGAAAGAGAAAAAATGATTAATGGATTACCATACGATGCTTTTGATAATAAATTAGTAGAAGATAGACTTAAAGCAAAAACATTGTGTGTAAAATATAATCAGCTTATGCCTAACGATACTCAAAAACAACAAGAAATATTAAAATCTCTATTTAATACAATTGGTGATAATTGTGTAATTCAACCAAATTTCTTTTGTGATTATGGCTATAATTTATATTTTGGTAATAATGTATATATTAATCATAATTCAGTATTTTTAGATTGTGCAAAAATTCAAATAGGTAATAATGTTTTTATTGGTCCAAATTGTGGATTTTATACGGCTATTCACCCTTTTGATAAAGATGAACGCAACGCAGGTATTGAGACAGCAAAACATATTATAATAGGCAACAATGTATGGATTGGTGGAAGTGTTACAATTTTGCCTAACGTAACTATCGGAGATAATAGCGTTATCGGTGCAGGTAGCGTAGTAACAAGAGATATTGAAAGCAATGTAGTTGCCTTTGGTAATCCTTGCAAAAAGATAAGAGAAATTAAATAGAATATTAAAAGCTACTTAAAAGATGTAATATAGTAAAGTTTCTCTTAATATTTTAAAGATAAACATATTATAATTATTTATACATTTTTTCTAAAGATAATAATTTTTCTTTTATATCTAATCCACAAGAAAATCCATTTAAACCACCATTTTTTGATATTACACGATGACATGGAATTATAATTAAAATATTGTTTTTATTACAGGCTTGACCTACTGCCCTTTGAGATTTTGATTTTCCAATTTTTTCTGCTATATCTTTATATGATTTCGTTGAACCATAAGGAATTTTTTGAAGTTCAAGCCAAACTTGTTTTTGAAACTCACTTCCTTTCATCAATATATTTAAATTAAACTCTTTTCTTTTACCTAAAAAATATTCATCTAACTGTCTTTTTATTTCATTAAAATACGTGTTTTTATAAATATTTTCTTTATCTTCATTAACTATATTAATTGATATAATAAAATTATTTTCTATACTGATTTTTAATATTCCAATAGGTGATTTATAATAAAATATATCCATAAATCATTTTATACTATATAATAGAAAGAGGGAAATTATTTATTTCCCTCATAATATTCATAGTAATTTAATAAAAAATGTTAATTATCTAACCTTAACTTCAGTTGGTTCTAACCTATCTTTAGTATCACCAACACCTAATTGACCTTTATCATTTTTACCCCAAGCATAAAGCTCATATTCATCTGTGATTACATATACTGAACCATCATGATAATATAATGCTGCAACTTTTTTAGCACAGCCAGTTAAGGCTATGGATAAAGCTAAGATACTTAATAATAAAATTTTTTTCATTTTTCTTCCTCCAAAAAATTAGAAACCCATCATACCCCCCCCCATAAGTATTTTGTCAAGATGTTTT
>JAZSQT010000018.1:0-5328 GCA_045538075.1 Mucispirillaceae bacterium | reverse complement strand
AATTCAATAATTTCATTAGAAAAAGTTTTAAAAAAAATAACAGATTTAGGATACTGTCCATTACCATATAATACAGAAGAAACGGCGTCAGATAAAGAAAGAAAAGATTACTTTTATCGTTTTGGAACAGCTGCATTTTTCAATATGCAATTAATGATATATTCTGTAGCTCTTTATGCTGGTTATTTTCAAGGTATGGACGAGGGTTTAAAGTTTTTTTTTAGATTTATTTCGTGGTTTTTAGCTACTCCTGTATTATTATATTCTGGTTTACCTTTTTTTAAAAATTCTATTAAAGCTATTAAAAACAAGCACTTTACAATGGACACTCTTGTTGCAATAGGTTCTGGAAGTGCATATTTGTATAGTATTGCAGCAATTTTTTTAGATAAAGAAACTTATTTTGATACATCTGCAACAATAATAACACTTATTTTGTTAGGTCGTTTTATAGAAGCTGGAGTTAAACAAAAAAGTGGTGATGCAGTTAAGAAACTTCTGTCATTACGTCCAAATAAAGTTAAAATATTAAATAGTGATGGTGAAATAGTTACTATACCTATATCGCAACTAAAAGTTGGAGATTTATTTCAAGTAACAACGGGTAGTGCTATAGCAGCTGATGGTATAGTTGAAAAGGGGATTTGTGATATTGATGAGTCAATGCTTACTGGTGAACCTATGCCTGTCCATAAAGAAAAACAGTCAGAAGTATTTGCTGGTACAAAATGTATCACGGGAGAAGTAATTGTTAGGACTACATCTGTAGGAAATAATACATTTTTATCAAAGATAGCATCATCTGTTGAAGAAGCACAAGAAAGTAAAGCACCTATTCAAGATGTAGCAGATAGATTTATTGGTAAATTTGTTCCATTTGTATTATTAGTAGCAGTTGCAACGTTTATTCTTTGGATTTTAATTGGAGATAATTTTTCTTCAAGCTTAATGAAAGCCGTATCTGTACTTGTTATAGCTTGTCCTTGTGCTATGGGACTAGCAACTCCTCTTGCTATAATTACAGCATCATCAAAACTTTCAGAAATTGGTATGGTATTTAAAAACGGAAAAGCAGTAGAAAGTTATGCATCTGTTAATGATTTTTATTTTGATAAAACTGGCACTCTTACTGAAGGTAGTATGACTGTTAAATATCAATATTTTACTGATGAAAATAAATATAAACAGTTAGTTTTATCATCTGTAAGAATGTCATCTCACCCAGCTTCAAAAGCAATTAGTGTAAGTAGCGAATGTGTTTTTTTACCTATTAACACATTTAAAGATATTCCAGCAAAAGGATTAGAAGCAGACATTGATGGCAATATAATTCTTTGTGGTAGCATTTCGTTAATGGAAGAAAAGGGTGTGTCATTAAATAATAAAGAAATTTTAGAATATGGAAAAGAGTGGCAAGAAGAGGGCTATACAATATCTTATGCAGCAGTCAATAGTCAGATTGTTGCCGTATTTGCTATGACAGATGTTATAAAAGAGGGTGCTACAGAAACAATAAAAAGCCTACAAGATAGAGGATATACTGTTTCTTTATTAACTGGAGACAATAGTTTTGCAGCAAATAAATTATTAAAATCTCTTAATGTAAATATACCTATTCATGCAGGAATTTCACCTTTTGATAAATCAGAAATTATTAAGCAATCAAAAAATCCTAATAAGACGGTAATGATTGGAGATGGGATAAATGATTCTATAGCATTAACAGCTGCTTCTGTAGGAATTGCAATGAGAGATGGAACCGATATTTCTATAGAAAGTGCTGATATTGTAATGTTAAGAGGAAATTTAAGTTTAATAGTCCAAGCTCATAATATATGCAAAAAAAGTTTTCGTGTTATAAAAGAAAATTTATTTTGGGCTTTTTCTTATAATATAATTGCTATACCTTTAGCAATTACTGGTCTAATTCACCCTGTAATGAGTGCAGGTTTTATGAGCTTTAGCTCATTATTTGTAGTATTAAACTCACTAAGAATAAAGAAATTTAAATAATATATGTATTAAAAATTTATTCCCATATATATAAAATATATTCCCATAAAAAATAAAAGAATACTTCCAATTTTCTTTAAAGCAACGCTATACTTAATAGCAATATTTCCAAAAAGAGCCATTACCATCATGGCAAATGTAGTTCCTATACCAAAAGAGAACAATAAAATTGCTCCTTTAAAAAAACTACTAGATGATGTAGCACCAATAATAGCACCCATACTTAAGCCACATGGAAGAAATCCAAGAATTATTCCAAATACAAATGGGTTTGATATTTCAAATTTATTAATTATTTTAGAAAAATTAAATTTTGATAAAGAAAATATAGAAGATGAACCATATATTGATAATAGTCCATATACAATGAGGAAAATACCACCAATAATTGCTGCAAATTTTTGAATACCAATAAAAGTTGAACCAGCATACTGAAGAACACTACCTAATAATCCAGCAATTGAACCAAGTATTGCATAAGTAATACTTCGTCCTAAATTATAAAAAATATGAGGAATAAGCATACTGTAACCTTGTTTAGTTATAGCATACTTACTTGAAACGTATAAAACGAATGGGTGGCACATTAATACACAATGTCCAAAGCCACCCGTAAATCCTATCAAAAAAAAGGCTGATATTTCTAACATAAATTTATTATTTAACGTTATAAAAGAAAATTAATTTATCTTTTTTATTTGAGTTATAAGTAATATCAAGTTGACCATACCATAAAGTTCTACCAGAACCACATCTTGGTAAAACTGGGGTTATCATATATATATCTTGATTTTTTACTGGTGTGTATTTATAGTCTCCCATATTCATTACCATATTTGTAGTATAATTCATATCTTTAATATTTTCTTTTTCAAATTTAAATGTAATCTGAAAAGGTTTTAAAGGCTTTGCTGGTCTTGTATAAGAAACAGTTACTTTATTATCATCAATGATAAAGGTTTTATCTGATAAAGTTATATCTTTGTTTTCAGAATATTCTTCTGGGAAAGCTGCATAAGAATTTATTGATAAAGAAATAAAAAAAATAAAAGAAAAGATAAATAAAAAATTTTTAGTCATTATAAAATCTCCATATTTGTAACGTTATATTAAGTTTTTTACAAACAACAAGTAAATTTAATATAAAGCAAGAAGTTTATAAATGCAATAAAAAATAAATATTTTGGCAAAGCCATATTTTTCGATTTAACGATATTTTTAAAAAATTATTTAGTTTTATACGTAAAAAAGCAAAATAGAAGAAAATTTCATTAAATCAAAGGGTATTATATCTTTTTAAATTTACGTCCGATAAGAAGTATTATGTAAAGAAATAAGTTAAATATTGAGATGATGATAATTCTTTGATTATTTATTTTATTTTCATCTTGACGTTAAAACTACATTTTTTATAATATCTTAATATGTATAAAATTCTTATATTTGACCTTGATGGAACCCTTTTTGATACTTTGCCAGATATTTATAGTTCACTACATTACGTTTTAAAAAAGAATAAATTATCTGTTCCATCTATTGATATGGCAAAAATTTTTATTGGCGATGGTTTAAAAACTTTTTTAAAAAGAGCAATTAATTATTCTAAAGGCAATGAAGAAAATTTAGATTTAATATTTAATGATTATTTGGAACATTACGGAAATAATTGTATAAATAATACAACTGTATATAACGGTATTTATGAAGTATTAGATTACGCATTTAATCATAATATTAAAATGGCTGTTGTATCTAACAAATCTGAAATTTTAGTAAAAAAAATTATTAATCATTTTAATATGGATAAATATTTTTCTCCATATATTTATGGTGGCGATTCTTTTACTGAAAAGAAACCTTCATCGTTACCAATTAACAATACAATTAAAAATATAAATATTAACGATATTAATAATGATGAAATTATGATTATTGGTGATAGTAAAAATGATGTTATAGCTGGTTTTAATGCTAATATCAAAACGTGTTTATGTAGTTATGGATATGGATTTGATAATACATTAAATCCTAACTACACAATAAATCACCCTACAGATATAATTAATATAATAAAATAAACGAGGCTGTATGAAACGAGCTTTTTACGCTGATTATATATACTATAATTCTAAATTACACAAAAATTCATGGTTACTAGTAGAAGATAATCTTATTACTGGTATAAGTGATAACTCTTTATTAAGCGATGAATATAACAAACAAAAGTTTAATAATTCTTGTATATTTCCTGGTTTAATTAATAGTCATACTCATTTAGCAATGTCAGCTTTTAGAGGATTTGGAGATGATTTGCCTTTAATGACTTGGTTAAATAATCATATTTGGCCTGCTGAAAAAAAATACGTATCACCAGAATTTGTATATAATTATACCCTACTTTCTGTAGCTGAGTGTATTCGCTCTGGTGTTACTTGTGTCAATGATATGTATTTTTATGCAAATGATGTAGCAAATGCTCTAAGAGATGGAGGAATGAGGGGTGTTGTTGCATTTGGAATAATGAGTTCTTTAGACGCACTAAAAATGGCAGATAATTTTAATCAAGATGACTTTCTTAAAGTATCTATTGCACCACATTCTTTATATTCTGTTGATATTAATATTTTTAAAGAAAGTGTTAAATATGCAATTAGTAAAAATTATATATTGCATACCCATTTAGCTGAAACAAAGTCAGAAACGGAACAAATTTTATCAAAATATAATAAACGCCCTATTCAGCTTATGAATGAAACTGGTGCTTTTGATTATAGTTATTCAATTTTTGCCCACTGTGTTCACTTGTCTCATGACGAAATTAGTTTAATGGGTAGTAAAAAAGTTAATATAAGTCATTGTCTTGAAAGTAATTTAAAATTAGCTAGTGGATTTGCTCCTATTAAACAATTAATTGATGCTGGTTGTAATGTATCTATAGGGACTGATGGTGCTGCAAGTAATAATGACCAATCTTTAATACATGAAATGTCAACTGTATCAAAATTTCATAAAGCACTAAATTATGATGCTGAATGTTTGCCTGCAAAATGTGTATTAGATATGGCTACTAAAAATGCAGCTAAATCACTGAATTTTGATAAAATTGGAGAATTAAAAAAAGGTAATTTTGCCGACTTTTTTGTTTTGTCATTTGATTCTGTTAATATGACACCATTATACAATCCAATATCTCAATTAGTTTATAGTGCTAACAATAATGATGTAACAGATGTTTATATTAATGGTCGCCCTATTATGTCTAATAAGCAAATTACTATATTTAATGAAGAAGAAATTAAGTCGGAGGCCAAGCGG
>JAZSQT010000072.1:0-33489 GCA_045538075.1 Mucispirillaceae bacterium | reverse complement strand
TATTCATTAAATTAGCTCACAAACTCGCTACGCTCGGGGACAAGCCCAGAGTTCGCTAAAAACATTTAATGAATATATGTCATTACTTCTGAGTTCAAAAATTGTATTCTTTATGTATCTCGTTATCGTTTCAATATTATTTAAAAATTTATATTTATTTATTATTTCAAGTTTTAAGATTATGTGTATATAAAAATTTTACGACGAAATTTTTTGTATTATATGTAAATTGCTATGAAAAACTAGCGTTTTTCTTCCTAATGACGTTTAAACCATAAAGCAAAAATATATTTTATTACATCAAATAATATATAATCGTTGCAATATTTATTGGATTTTACTTAAACTAATTAATTTACAATTTTCTATAATATCTTTCTTCCTATTAGTTGTATAAAAAATAGTTTTTCCATTTTTTGATTTTTCAATAATTTTATTTTTTACTTTCAATTTATAATCATTATCTAACGATGCAAAAGGCTCATCAAAAATTAGGAAATCTCTACTTTCAAGAAGTCCAAAAATAAATAATAACCTTTTTTCGCCATCACTTAAATAAAAAGGCGATGTATTGCCATTGATTTTTAAATCTTCTAACAATAATTCTGCTTTTCTTATATCACGAGTAATAATAGTAGCTTCGTCAATAACTTTTTCTTTAAATATTAGATGTTCTGGAAATTGTAAACAAACCCCTAAATCATCAAATTCAATATTAAAAAAATATTCTCCACTATAAATTTTTGCTAAACTTAACAAAAATTTCAAAAAAGTAGTTTTTCCACTACCATTTAATCCGTAAAGACAACAAATTTCACCTTTTTTTATATTAAAACTTAAAGGATTAGAGTTTTCAAAAATTTTTACATCTTTTATATTAAGTAGATTTTCTATTTTTTTACGCCTTAATCTGATGATAATATACTTTCTGCAATTTCGTTTATTTCTTCAGCTACATTTTTTGCCTCTCTATAATATACATAGTCAAAAAATTTATCATTTATGTATGGAGACTCTTCAAGGTTACATAATAATCTTTTTGCAGAAATGCCATTCGTTTTTGAGCCAATAATACTGCCTATAGGCACTACAGAACCTTCCGTCCCTATTACTGCAATTAAATCATTTTCTTGCAGTTCTGATATTAACATATACATAGCAGTATAAGCAGGAGCTTGTTCGCCAAAAAAAATTATAGATGGTTTAAAAATATTTTTACCACACTTTTTACACGTATCGCCTTTAAATTCGCCAGATATATGAACTTCTTTTCCACAATTTACACAATATACATAATTAATTCTACCGTGAACATGTAACACATTAGTGCAACCGGCATTTTCAAGTAAATCATCTATATTTTGAGTAATAACTACAACTTTTTTACTACCATATTTTTGTTGCAAATTGCCTATAACTTTGTGCATTGGATTAGGTTCTGCTTTAGCATATTCTATACGTCTTAAATTATAAAATTCATGGACTAAATCGTAATTATCACGCCACGTATTATAATTACATACTTTATTTATATCGTATTTATCCCATAAACCATTGCTACCACGAAAAACACCAAGTCCACTATCTGCAGATAAACCAGCACCACTAAAAAATAATACTCTACCCATAAAATAACCTAATAATTAATTATCTACTCTATATTTAACGGAATTTGCATGTGCATCTAAGTTTTCTGACATTGCCATTTCTATTATATGTTTACTATCTTCTTTCAAGGCTTTTTTATCGTAATAAATTATACTTGATTTTTTCAAAAAATCATAAGCTCCAAGGGGAGAAAAAAATCTTGCACTACCACCTGTTGGTAATACGTGATTTGGACCTGCAAAATAATCGCCTACTGCTTCTGGAGAGTTGCCACCTAAAAAAATTGCTCCAGCATTTTTTATTAATGACATTTTTTCCATTGGTGATTCAACGTATAATTCAAGATGTTCTGGTGCTATATCATTAGCTAACTTACACGCTTCTTCAATACTATCTACTACAACTATTGCAGAAAATTTTTCTAAAGAAACTTTTGCTATATCTTTTTTAGGTAGCTCTAATAATTGTCTTTTTACTTCAATTTCTATTTGCAATGCTAAATCTTTACTATCAGTAATACAAACGGCAGAAGCAAGTTCATCGTGTTCACATTGGGCAAGCATATCTGCAGCTATAAATTTTGGATTTGCAAATTTATCTGCTATAACTAAAATTTCACTTGGACCTGCTATCATATCAATATCTACAGTTCCAAAAACGATTTTTTTAGCCATTGCAACATAAATGTTACCAGGTCCAGTAATTTTATCTACTTTACATACACTTTCTGTTCCATAAGCTAATGCAGCTATGGCACTTGCTCCTCCAATTTTAAAAATCCTTGTTACGCCACTTATTTTAGCAGCTACAAGTAATGCAGGATTGATTTTGCCATTTATAGCTGGCGTGCACATTGATATATCTTTAACTCCAGCAGCAACAGCCGGCAACACATTCATAAGAACACTTGAAAAATAAGAGGCTTTACCACCTGGCACATAAACACCAACTTTTTCTAAAGGTAAAACTTTTTGCCCTAAAATAATACCGTCATTTTCATATAGCCATGTTTTTTCTACTTGTTTTTCATGAAAAGACAAAATGTTATCTTTTGCTTTCTCTATAGCAATTTTTAAATCTTTTGATACTTGGTTAAATGCCTCATCTATTTCTTCTTCGCTAACTAAAAGACTACTATTTTTTGGGTTAAAATTATCAAACTTTATACAATATTTAAATAACGCCTCATCACCGTTTTTTCTAACATCTTCTACGATTTCTGTAGCAACTTTTAAGTAATCTCCTTCTAAAAGATTGCCTCTATTTTTTATTACATCTAACTTATCGCTATTTTTATCAATTATCATTTGTTACTCCACTAAAACCACTTTCACCAGATCCTTTTACCTTGTATAATCTATCATCGGCTAATTTTAATATATCACTAAAAGTGCAACAGTTTTCTTTATCTTTAGGAAAAATTACTCCACCAGCAGATATACCTAAATCAACTTTAGGATTACATTCACTACCAACGTATCTAATTGCAGTTAAAATATCTTTTTCCATTTTTTTAAGCCTATCTATATCTCTTGCATCTGCAAAAAGATAAAATTCATCGCCACCAAATCTACCAAGCATATCATTGTCGCCAATAGAAGCTCTAATAGCAACAGATACTTTTCGCAATACTTCATCGCCTATTATATGACCTTTTAAATCGTTTACTTCCTTAAAATTGTCTAAATCAAGAATATAAAAGGCAAAAGGCTTACTATCTCGCTGAAAATTGCTTAACCATACATCTGATGATACTTCTAACATTGATTTATTAGGTAAGCCTGTTAAATAGTCTGTTTGTGCTTGCATTTCAAGAAGAAAAGAATTATTTAACTTTTTTAAACTAATAGACATTATTAAGGAAAACTCTTTTATAAAATCAAAATCTTGGTTTTTATTAAATCGTTCATTATCTTGGCTATATATGCAAATAGCTGCTGTAATTTTGCCGTTATCTGTAACTGGTGATAAAACGTAAGAATATTTATCGCCAAACTCTTTAAAAGTAAAATTTTTATGTAAAATTAATGTATTATCACCAGAATACGTCCTTTTTTCTAAAAAAGTAAAATCAAAAGCATCTGATGATTCTATAAATATACGGCTTCCAATTTCTTTCTGCCCACTTGTAGCAATATAGCTACCTTCTTTTATAAATAACGCTACTCTATCAAGATTAAATATATCTTCTAAATATTTTAACGTATTTTCTGATAGTTCATATAAATTATTACTTAATAAACAAGAATATTGAACCAACTTAAAGCCTTGATGTTTTGCTTCATTTTCTTTAACGGTGCTAATGATTTCATCAAGCTCTTTCTTTAATTCGTAATTTTCTTTTAAAATATTATTAAGTTTTGACATAATCTACACTTCACCCCAGTTTTTACCAACACTACTATTAACTGTTAATTTTACTTTTAATTTATATACATTTTCCATTATAGAAGAAATTTTATTTTTAAAATCTTCTATAATTTCATCTTTTACTTCAAAAATTAACTCATCATGGATTTGCAATACTAATTTTGCGTCTATATTGTTACTATTAATATATGAATCACAATCAATCATTGCAAGTTTTATTATATCAGCAGCACTTCCTTGAATTGGTGCATTTAATGCCATTCTTTCAGCCCGTTGTCTAATATTTGCATTTCTACTTAATATATCTTGTATAAATCTTTTTCTACCTAATAATGTTTTACAATAACCATTTGTTTTAACTTGCTCTATTATACTATTTAAGTAGCCACCGACACTTTTATATAATGTAAAGTATCCATCAATAAAAGATTTTGCTTCATTTTGTGATACTTTTACATCTCTTGCAAGACTAAAAGCAGATAAGCCATATAATATACCAAAATTAACGGCTTTTGCTATTCTTCTCATATCTTGCGTAATTAGTGTATCGTCATCTATGTGAAAAACTTTTTTTGCCGTCAAATTGTGTATATCTATATCGTTCTGAAAAGAAGAAATTAATGTTTCGTCCTCAGATAAATGAGCAAGGATTCTTAATTCAATTTGCGAATAATCAAAAGAAACAAACGAATACCCATCTTTTGAATAAAAAGCACTTCTTAATTCTTTTGCTAGAGGGCTATTTTTTGGAATATTCTGTAAATTTGGATTATTAGAAGATAATCTACCTGTAGCAGTGCCAGTTTGCCTAAAAGTAGTATGAATTTTGCTATCTTTACCTAAAAATTCTAATAGATTTACTGTGTAAGTTGTTAAAAATTTATTTAATTCCCTATACTTTAATATATCATCAATAATTTCTGCTTTATCTGGATAAAATTCTCTCAAATCTATCAAAGTTTCTTCGTCAGTTGAAAATCCACGTTTATTTTTCTTTAAAGGTTTTAAGCCTAATGTATTGTAAAGATAGTTAGATAATTGTTTTGGAGAATTAACATTTATATCATCATTTGCCCTATTTGATATTTTTGCTAAAATTAGAACGACATCTTTTTTCAATTTATTTGCAACTTCTTTTACTATTGAGCTTTGAACTTTTATACCTTCTTTTTCTGCTTCTGCTAAAATTTTTGCTATAGGCAACTCTATATCGTAATACAACTTTTCAAGGTCTAACTCTTTTAACTTTTCTACTAAACCTTTCTGCTCTTCATACATTTTTGCAAAAAAATCGCCGATAGTTTCAGATTTTAACTTTTTAATCCCTCCACTATCTGGATTAACAATCCAACTAACGAGCATTATATCTATTTGGTTATCACTACATTTATATCCAGCCTTAATAATAGATTTTACATCGTAACATAAAGGCAATATAGTATCGCTACAACTTTCTTCATAATAACCATTGCAAACATTATATAATTTGCCATCAATAAAAGCAGAAATTTCTGGATTTTCTACCTTTGCTTCAACAAAGGAGTTTTTGCTTTCTTCCTCATCTATATCTTCTTTTGAGCTATTAGATAAGCGACTTAAATGAAATTTTAATTGATATTTTTCGTATAATCTTCTTAATTGCCCTTCATCTCTTGGAATATTTATACAAGGCATATCATCAATATACATAAGTTCTGCTAACTTCTTGCTAAAATAGGCTGATTCTTTTCCGTTAATTAACCTATCTTTTATTGCACCTTTAATATCATCTATATTATTATAAATGTTATCAAGATTTCCGTATTTTGAAAGCAAATTAACTGCAGTTTTTGGACCAACATTGCTTATACCAGGAATATTATCAGAAGTATCTCCAGCTAAAGCTAAATAATCTTTAATACTTTCTGGATATATACCAAACTTATTGAAAACTTCTTCAACACCAATTAATTCTTCCGTTTTATAATCGTATATTTTAACATTATCGCTAACTAATTGGTGCAAATCTTTATCTTTAGTAACTAACCAAATATCAGATTTAATATTTTTTACGAGAGTATTTATAACATCATCTGCTTCATATCCCTCTACACAATATAAAGGCGAGCCAGTATAAGGAACAATTTCTTTTAATGCCTCTATTTGAGAAGATAAATCTTCTGGCATAGATTGTCTTGTAGCTTTATAATCAGACGATAATTCATGACGTTTATTTTTGCCTTTAGCATCAAAAACAGTAATAACTTTAGTAATACCATCTTTATTTAATAACTTACTTAAAATGCTTAAAAATACATGTATAACACCAGTAGGCATACCGTCTGCCATAAGAGGTGGTGCTTTAAAAAATGCTCTATACGCAATGGAATTACCGTCAAGAATAACGGTAACTCCAGAAAAGTTTATATCATCAAAATCCAACTTGTTACACCATATGAAGCCAATGGCTATATTTTTCGTTTTTGCCGTTTACTATATCAAAAAATACTTGTTGTATTTTTTCTGTAATTTTACCCCTTGAGCCAGAACCAATAATCCTGCCATCAAGCTCTCTAATAGGAGTAATTTCTGCAGCAGTTCCAGTAAAAAACGCCTCATCAGCAAGATAAAAATCGTCTTTAGTAAATCTTTCTTCTACTAACTCATAACCTAAATCTCTTGCAATAGTCATTACACTATCTCTCGTTATGCCTCTTAATATAGCTGTCATTGGAGTAGTATATATTTTATTATTTTTAACAATAAATACGTTTTCTCCACTTCCTTCTGCAACGTATCCGTCATTATCTAAAAATAATGCCTCATCACAACCACTCATAACTGCTTCTCTTTTTGCTAATACACTTGGAACGTAGTTTCCACAAGTTTTTGAGCGAGTAGAAGTAGAATTTACATTAAAACGAGTAAAAGAAGATGTGCGAATTTTTATTCCTTTATTCATACCGTCTTCACCAAGATATGCACCCCAATTCCATACTGCAATAGCTGTTTCAACAGGGTAATCGTCTTTAACTAATATACCTAAGCCACCATCACCAAGATAAATAATAGGACGGATATAACAAGATTCAAGGTTGTTTGCTTTAATAGTTTCACAAGTTGCAGCCATTAATTCTTCTATAGTATATTTTGGATAAATCATAAATATTTTAGCAGAATCAAGTAGCCTTTGCATATGTTCTTTTAATCTAAATACTGCAGACCCTTTATCTGTTTTGTAACAACGTATCCCCTCAAATACACCAACACCATAGTGCAAAGTATGAGTTAATACAGACACTTTTGCATCTTCTCTTGCTACTAATTTACCATTCATCCATATTTTTGCATCTTTTGTTGCAGACATTTTTTACTCCTTCTTAAAATATAAATTTATATTATTAAATATTTTTTAATACGGTAACTCCGTTTTTAACGGTCTCAACATTAAATCTCTAACAGAATCTTGAGGTGATTTTTTTTCATATATAATTTTATAAACTTCTGCACTAATAGGCATTTCTATTCCACGCTCCTGGCAAGCAAAATATATTGCCTTTGCTGTAGGCACACCTTCTGCTACCATTTTCATATTTGAAGTAATATCTTCAATATTTTTGCCTTGAGAAAGCTCTATTCCTACTTGATGATTTCTTGATAAATCGCCTGTGCAAGTAAGAACTAAATCGCCTAAACCAGATAAGCCAACAAAAGTTTCTCTTTTTGCACCATAAGCAAGTCCAAAACGAGTGATTTCTGCTAACCCTCTCGTTATTATACCAGCCCTTGCGTTGTTATCAAGCCCTAATCCATCACTTATTCCAGTAGCTATTGCAATAACATTTTTTACTGCTCCACCTACTTCAAGGCCTATCATATCTTCACTTGTATATACTCTAAAAAATTCTGTTGATAACACTTTTTGCCAAAGGCAAGCAAGATTTGATGAATAAGAAGCAACACTAACAATAGTAGGTTTTTTTTGTGCCAATTCTTTTGCAAAAGATGGGCCAGAAATAACTGAATATTTTGCAGTAACTTCTTCATTCATAACAGATAAAAGTAATTTACCAGTAGCAATTTCAATCCCTTTTGAAGCAATAAGGATATTCTTGCCTGTAAGAATTTCTTTAAATTGCTTTGCTACACTCCTTGTAAATTGAGAAGGTATCGTCCATATAAAATAATCACAATTTGAAGATGAAAGCTCGTCCATTAACCGTGCTTTAATATTTTCTGGTAATAATACATCTGATAAAAAAATAGAATTTACGTGATTATTATTTATAGATGTAACAATTTCTTCTTCTCTAACGTATAATTCAACATCTAATCCATTGGCAGCTGCAAGCATACCTAAAGCCGTTCCAAAACTACCACCACCTATAACTCCAACTTTCTGCACCCTACCCTCCAAATATTAGATAAATATAAATATCCTAACTTATTATTATACACGATAATTAAATTAATATAAATATAATTATTTACGAAATTTCAACTATATATTATCATAAATCGTCTTGTATAAAATATTTTTAGGGAATTAAACGTGAAAAAAGATTTATTTATAAATATTGCCTTATCTATATTAAGTGGCATTTTACTCATATTATCTACTGCCGGTTTTGGCTTATCTTACCTTGTATTTATCGCCTTTGTGCCTATTTTGTATGCCGTTAGACGTGGAGGGTTGCACCCAGTGTTTAGTGGTGCAATTATGGGCTTTTTATACTGGATTGTATGTCTTTCTTGGATGACTATCACTTTTTCTTATTTTGGTGGAGCACCACTTATAGCTGCTATTGGAATGCTTTTTGTAGTTTCAGTTGTTGGTGGTTTTCTTCTTTTTGCTCCATATACTTTTATTGCAAAAAAATACTTAAACCCATTTCTATTAGCAATGGTTTTTGTTGCCCTTGAAGCCTTTAAAGGAAAAGCTATTTTTAAAGGTGTTCCGTGGGTCAACCTTGCTCAATCTCAATACCAAAATATAAATATTCTTCAATTCGTTTCTTGGTTTGGTGAACTTGGATTATCCTTTATTATAATGGTTATAAATGTTCTTATTTTTAGATTAATTATATTTAAGAACAAAAAACGTGAAGGGATTTATTTAGTAATTGCAGTCTTTGTTATGTTTATTCCTGCTTTTATCAATAATATTACAAAAGATAAACAAGAAATTACGAAAAATATAAAAATCATACAACCTGGATATAAACAAGAAGTTAAATGGAATAGAGAATCTGCCATTGCTATAATTAACGATTTAAATAGACGCTTACTTTCTTTAGAAAAAGAGAAATACGATTTAATCGTTATGCCAGAAAGTGCCTATCCAGCAAGAATATTGCATGTGCCTTTTATTTTAGATGTAATCAATCAAATTATACCTACAACTCCAATAGTATTAGGAAGTGATAGAACAATCAAAAATTCTCAAGGTGAAGTTGAAAAGTATTATAATTCTATGATGTTATTTTCAAAAGATAATCAAGTGCAATTTTACGACAAAATGCACTTAACTCCCTTTGGCGAGTATTTTCCCTTTGAAGATTTATTACGACCTATTAAAGAATTTTTCTTTGGTAGTGGTGATATGTTTGATGCTGGAGAAAACCCTACAGTATTAACTACTGGAGATATAAAAATTGCACCTCTTATTTGCTATGAAACTGGTTTTTCGGAGCTATTAAAACCAGCAATAAATATGGGTGCTAACTTAATTGTTATCATATCAAATGATAGTTGGTTTGGAAAAAATCAAGGCAGGATTCAACATTTAGCCGTTAATGTTATGAGGGTAGTTGAATATGGCAGAAGTGCTGCCGTTGCTACTCAAGATGGAATTTCTGCTTTTATTTTACCTAACGGAGAAATACCTATAAAAATCACTTCACAAACTCCAGCTGCTCCAGAATATAATTTACCATTAATAGAAAAAAGAACATTATATTCAAAAATGGGATACACTTGGGTTTTATTTGTTATAGCAGGTATTTATATTTATATAAAAAGAAAGAAAGCTAAAAATGAAAATATAAATAATAATTAGAACTTTTCATTGCTAAATATTATCATATAAGTTAATGTATATAATAAATAGGTATATTAAAGAGTAAATCTATTATTAATATAAAAACGTAAGGAGTTGTAGTTATGGGTAGCATAGGAATGCCACAAATTTTAGTTATTCTTTTAATTGTTGCAGTGCTTTTTGGAGCTAGTAAATTACCTCAACTTGGCAAAGGAATGGGTGAAGCTATTAAAAATTTCAAAAAATCTGTTAAAGATGTTGATGATGCAACAGATATTACTCCTATTGAAGCAAAAAAAGAAGAACCAATTAAACAAACTGTTGCAGAAGAAAAAAGCGAAACTAAAGCATAACTATAATGTTTTTTTTAGCTATAGATATTGGTGGTGGCACTCAAGATATTTGTTACTTTAATAGTAATGATATTTTTGAAAATTCTATTAAATTAGTGCTACCTACTCCATCTAAAGTTATTGCAAGTGATATTTCTTCAATTAATGATGATTTATATATTAGTGGCAATATTATAGGTGGTGGCAATATCTTATCTGTTATAAAAGAAAAAATATCTTCTGGTAAGAATGTATTTATTAGCCAAAGTGCTTATGCAACCCTTAGGGACGACAAAGATTACCTTAAGAATTTAGATATTGTAATAGTTGAAGATATTATTAACCCTAACGTTATCTTTAATGAATTTTCATACGATACTATTTCAAAGGTCGTTACAGACTGTTACGGCAGTTTTAAGCCAGATAAAATCTTAGTTGCTGTCCAAGATCATGGCTATATTGCAGGACAAAGAGATAGAATTACACGTTTTGATTTTTTAAAAGATTTTCTTAAAAATGGCTTAAAAAATGCTTTTTTTACAGAATTTTCTCAAATTCCAGATAATTTTACACGATTAAAAAGTATATATAATTCTATAAATAAAAAAATGCCTAATGTTAGTATCCATATTTCTGATACGGCAGTCGTTGGTGCTATAGGAGCGTCAAGTGTTACTGATATTCGTCCAATAATTGTAGTTGATGTTGGCAATTGCCATACTTTTGCAGCTTTAATTGGCGATAACGATAAAGTTTATTCTTTTTTTGAACATCATAATCACTTATTAAATAAAGATACTCTGATAAAATTATTAAAAGATTTATCGTCATCATCTATATCTAATGAAGAAATATTTAATAATGACGGTCATGGTGCCTATATTTATGAAAAAATTAATGCAAATGATTGTCCCATACTTGTAACTGGTCCAAATAGACAAAAATTTTTAGAGGAAAAAGATAATATAATTTTTTCTCACCCTAAAGGAGATACAATGATGGCTGGTCCTATTGGATTATTAATTCAAGCTGGCGTTAAATTGTAGAATGAAAAATTACTATTTTGGCAATTATATATACAAAAATTCTATTATCCACAACTTAAATCCGTTAATAAAATTGCTTATTCTTGCTTTATTTATGTCTTTATCTAACTTAAATTTTAATTATTATAAAAAAACATCATTAATTATTGTTTTAATACTTTTAATTGTTATCTCAAAGATTAAATTTAAAGAATTTTACGGCTCAATTAAAACTTTTAGATTTCTATTTTTATTTATATTAGTAGTTCAGCTTTTTTTTAATTCTGACGGTAGTTTTAATTTAATCCCTACGAAATATTCTATTGTTAATTCTTTATATATGCTACTATCTTTTTTCTTGATGATTAGTTTTTCTGCTATTTTTACATTGACTACTTCACCTAGTCAAATTGCTAAATCGCTATATTTTTTTATAAAACCATTAAAAAAAATAGGAGTTAATACGAAAGATATTGCTATTTCAATTATAATAGCTATTAGGTTCATTCCAGTATTATTTGAGGAAGCAAATAGAATTGTTACTTCTCAAAAACTGAGAGGTTTAATAAAAAAAGAGAAAGGTTTTTTTAATAAGATAAAGATATATACTAAAATTGATGCTTTTATTATTCCATTATTTATGAGAATAATTTATTTTGGTAACCAAATTTCAATAACATTAAATTATCGCCATAATATTGATAATATTATGATTTTAGAAAAAATTAAATTTTCTGATATATTATTTCTCTTTACTTGTTATTTTTTAGGAATATTAATTTATATAGTGTAACAATATTTGTTAGGTAAAAAATAGTGAAATATAATACTGCTTGTATATGTGAATATTTAGGAACAAATTATTCTGGTTGGCAAAGGCAAAAAAACGGCAAAGCTATTCAAGAAGTGATTGAAAATTTGTTAAACAACATTTTTAGAGAAGAAATAAAAATAGCCGGTTCTGGCAGAACTGATGCTGGCGTTCATGCTCTTGGTCAAGTTTTTAGTTTTAAAAGTAGCACATATAGAGAACCAAATATTATTACAAGAGCATTAAATGGGCTTTTGCCTCGTGATATTGCTATAATAGATACAAAATCTGTTCCATTAACTTTTCATGCAGGCAAATCTGTTTTATCTAAAACGTATCTATATAAGATTTTAAATAGGCCATATCCGTCAGCCCTTTACTACAATAGAGCGTTATGGGTTAGGAATGAGATTAATTTAGATTTATTAAACGAAACGTTGTCGCTACTTCACGGTCGCCATGATTTTGCGTCTTTTTGTGTTAGCAAGACAAAAAAGCAAAATACTAATAGAACAATATTTTTTGCAAAAGCCTACAGAGAAAATGATTTTATAAATATAGAAATAAATGCCAGTGGTTTTTTGCATAATATGGTTAGAATTATTACTGGCACTTGCTTAAATATAGTTACGAAAGGTGGCAAGCCAGAAGATATAATTGATATATTAAATGCTAAAGACAGAAAAAAAGCAGGCACAACTGCTGTTGCTTCTGGGTTATACCAAAAAGAAGTTTTTTATAACCTTAATAATATTAGTGGACTAGCTGGAATTGATTTAGCGTAATATAAAATTATTCACGTATCAAAAAATATCAATAAAGTAATCTATCAAAAATGAGATTTATTTATTCTTGAATGAATTTGCAAAAAAAATTATGATAAATAAATAATAATTAAATTATTAGGGCAAATTATGACTAAAGAATTATTAGGCATTATAAACATCGGTGCTAGTGCTTTTAGAATGGTTATTACAGAATATTCTAAAAATGAATTTAATGTATTAGAATATTTAATAAAGCCTTTGCGACTGGGAATTGATACTTTTTCTCAAGGATATATTAGTTTAGAACACGTAAAACAAGCTACTGAAATTTTGTGTAATTTCAGAAAAAAATTAGATGAGTATAAAATAAAAAATTATCGTGCCTTATGCACAAGTGGTGTTAGAGAAGCAAGTAATAAAGATTTTTTTATAGATTATATTCGCATTAATGCAGGTATTGATTTAGAAGTATTAGAGCCATCTGAAGAAGTTTATATAAAATACCTTGCAGCAAAAAGTGCCGTCAAAAATTTTGATGCAATGGAAAGAAAAGGTGTAGTTTTTGCAAATATAGCAAGTGGTAATGTTACTTTATGTATTGCTAAAGGCGATAAAATACTATATTCAGGAACACTACCATACGGTAGTTTACGTTTAAGGCAAATGTTTTTGCATGTTCCTTTTTTGAAACGCTATAAAGCCTTTGACCAACATGTAGATAATATGATTAAAACAGTTACAGCTACTATTGATAGAAAAGAAAAAATTTCATACCTTGTAGGTGGTGGTAGTTCTGTAAATTTAATGTTGCGTTTATTTAACCCTGAAAATGATTATATTTCAAAATCAGATATATTATCTTTATACAATAGAGTAAAAACTTTTTCCCGTCCAGAATTGATAGAAGAGTTAAAAATTCGTGATGACGAAGCAGCAGTTATTATCCCCACTTTATGCACATATATTCATTTATTAGAATTTACTAAATCTGATAAATTTCTTTTTACTCGTTCAAATTTTCCTGTTACTTTATCTGAATTTTATTCTGGAAAATTAAAGGATACAGTATTTAATAAACGTATAAAAAATACATTATTAGGTATTGCAGAAAAGTATAGAAGCAATTTAAACCACGTAAAAAAGGTAGAAAAGTTTTCAAAAGTTTTATTTAACGCATTAGAGGATATACATTCTTTAACTAAAAGTGATTACAGTATATTAGAAGCTGCAGCACTTTTGCATGAAGTAGGATATTTTATAGACCCTAAAGAATCTGCTCAAAATTCTCATTATATAATAAAAACTCTTACTATACCTGGTTGGAAACAAAAAACATTGTTGCTTGTTGCTTGCACAGTTTACCAAATGGCAAAAACGAAAGAACATGGAGTATTATCCTTAATTTCATCAATGGCAATAAAAGAAAGATTATTAATTAATAAACTTGCATGTATATTAAAAACGGCGAATGCTTTAGACGCTGGTAAAAATAATTTAATCCAAGATTTTACTGTAGATATTAGAGATAATATGATAATTGTTGATGTTAAAACTTCAAAGGAGCCCTTTGTTGAGCTTGCAGCTTTTGAAAAACATAAACAAATTTTTGCAGAGACCTTTGGTATTCCAATAGAAATTAGGGCGAGGGTAAGTTATGAGTAAATCTCAATTTATCAATAGAGAAATAAGTTGGCTTGCCTTTAATAAAAGGGTATTGTGTGAGGCAACAGATGAAAATAATCCTTTAATGGAACGGTTAAAGTTTGCTGGAATTTTTTCCTCTAACCTTGATGAATTTTTTATGATAAGAGTTGCAGGTATAAAAGAGCAAATTTTATACGGTTATAGTAAAGAAGAAATTTCTGGATTAAATCCAAAAGAGCAGATTAAAGCTATCAAAGAAACTGCATCAAGTTTATTAGATATGCAACAAGAAATTTATAAAAATTTACAAAAAGATTTAATGAAGTATAAAATTATCATTAATCCAAAAGATAAAGAAGATTTAGAAGATATTTCATTAGATATTTTTACTGATAAAATAATGTCTGTTATTACACCTGTTACGATAGATCCAGCACACCCTTTTCCTTTCATATTTAATAAACGTCTTACGATTATTTCTGAATTAGAGAAAAAAGGCAAAAAATATTATTCTTTAATAATGTTACCAGAAAATATGAATCGTTTTTTTACCATAAGAAATAAAGATAGTATATATATATTAATGGCAGAAGATATAATAAAACGTCATATTTGCCTTTTATATAGAGGCTTTAACGTAAATGGCTCATACGTTTTTAGACTTACAAGAAATGCAGACCAAGAAGTCCAAGAAGATGAGGCATCAGACTTATTACAAACTATTCAAGATTTTATTTCTCGTCGCCACAAAGGTTTCGTTACAAGGATAGAAGTTGAGCCTAATATGCCAAAAAATATGTTAGAATACTTAAAGAGTATGATTGATTTTAATCAAGGTGATATATATAAAATTGATGGCACGATAGATTTGACATTTTTATTTAATATAGCAAAATTAAATGAAAATATGCTCTTTGCTCCTTTTAATAAATTTCAGCTACAAAATATACCAAATAATAAAAAAATATTTGATAGGATAAAAGAGAAAGATATATTTTTTTATAGGCCCTATTATACTTTTTCTTTAGTATCGTCTTTAATATCTATAGCAGCAAATGATGATGATGTGCTTGCTATCAAGATGACTTTATATCGCACAAATAAAGATTCTTCTATTCTTGCTTCATTAGTTAAGGCTGCAAAAAGTGGCAAACAAGTTAGTGTTGTTATAGAATTAAAAGCACGTTTTGATGAAGAAAGAAATATTAGTTGGGCAAGAAATCTTGAAGAAGCAGGTTGCATTGTTACTTATGGTATAGTTGGCTTAAAAATCCATGCAAAATGTCTTTTAATCGTTCGTAGAGAAAAAGATTCAATTAAAAGATACACTCACATTGCTACTGGTAATTATAACGAAAATACGGCAGAATTATACACAGATGTTGATTTAATAACGGCAGATGATAATATCGGTAAAGATGCTGCAATGTTATTTAATTATCTAATGAGTTACACTGACGAAAATAACTGGAATAGTTTATTTGTGGCACCTTTTAATTTAAGGAAAGCTATAGAAGATTTACTTGAAAAAGAAAAATCTATTGCATTAAAAGGAGAAAAATCTGTTGTTATAATGAAGATGAACTCTCTTATTGATGAAAATGTTATAAAAAAAATGTATGAGGCTTCTCAAGCAGGAGTAAAAATCCATTTAATAATTCGTGGAATATGTGGACTTAAAGCTGGAGTAAAAGGTTTAAGTGAAAATATTACTGTAACAAGTATAGTTGGCAGATTTTTAGAACATGCAAGGATTTTTTATTTTAGCAGTAACGGAGAAGATAAATTTTTTATATCATCTGCCGATATGATGCCACGAAACATAAATAGACGTGTTGAGTTGATGACAGAAATTAAAGATAATGATATAAAAAAATCATTAATGACGTATCTAAATATTAGTATGCAAGATAATAAAAAGGCTTGGATTTTAAAAAATGATACCTACTTCAAAAAAGAAGTTCAAGAGGGAGAAAAAGAAATATCAAGTCAAGAATGGTTTATGAATAACAGATTAATATAGTATTTTTGAGGTTATAATGGCAGAATCAATAGGCTACTCGTTAGTAATAATGAGTGATAAAAAAGAAAATAAGCATATGATTACATTAAAAGAGGGTGGTAGATTTTCTACACAACACGGCTTTATTGAGCATGATGAAATAGCAAAGTTGTCTCAAGGAGATATAATAAACAGCAGTTTAGGACACCCTTATAGAGTATATTTGCCTACTTATATGGATTTTGTTATGAATATAAAAAGGCAAGCTCAAATTATATACCCAAAAGATGCTGCAGCTATGCTTATGTGGGCTGATGTTGCACCAAAACAAAATATATTAGAGTCTGGTATAGGTCAAGGGGCTTTATCTCTTGCCATATTAAGAGCTTTAGCTGATACTGGAAAACTTACTAGTTATGAACTTAGACAAGATTTTGCTACTCAAGCAGCAGGATTTATAAAAAAATTTCTTGGTAAAACTCCAGAAAATCATAGTATAGAAGTGCGAAATATTTATGACGGTATAGACGGAGTATATGATAGAGTGCTACTTGATTTGCCTGAACCATGGCACGTAGTAAAACATTTAAAAGATAGTTTAATAAATGGTGGTATAGTTATTGCCTATATACCTACTGTGTTACAAGTAAAAACTTTTGTTGATACATTAAAGGATAGTAAATATTTTTGCGAAATTGAAACGGCAGAATTAATTAGGCGACCATGGAAAGTAGATGGTTTATCAGTGCGTCCAGAAATGTGGATATATAACCATAGTGCATTTTTAGTTAGTGCAAGAAAATTCAATTAAATAAAGAAATTGTTATAATAGATAAGCTAACCCTTTTTTACTTTGTTATACCAATCACAACCTATTTGATAATTTAAATTACATGACTTATCAAATAAGTTTAACGCTTTATTTTTATCTTGCTTTACACCTTTGCCAACAATATACATTAAACCAAGATTAAAACAACCAATAGCAAATTCACCATTACACGCTTTTTCGTATAACTTGGCTGCTTTAAAGTAATTTAGTATAATATATTGTAATAATTATTTGCAATAAGATTATATATTTTGAACTTTTAAGCAGAAATATAATATTTTATTATTTCTTTTTAGGTGTAAAATATTGACATTTGACACCAGAATTTCTGAAAACCTCTAATGATGGTATAACCTTAGATTTAAACCCCATAGCTTTACATGCGTATGGGTGTGCCGGTTGCCACGTAATTTGATGATAAATACAAGAAAAACAATCTACTCTATCGCTATCTTTTTTATCTTTCATAAAAACTTATATGATTAATATAATAAATAGTCAATAAATAAAAAAGGGCTTAACCCTTTAAGCCCTAATCTCTTTTTAGACAAACATTAATAATACTTATACTTGTCTTGCAATTTTCTTTGCAACTTTTGTTGCTTACGGCGTGCTTTAAGAAGTTTTTTACGACGAACTTCTGTTGGTTTTTCGTAATAAGCGTGTTTTTTAATTTCACGAATTAAGCCTTCACGCTCAATCTTCTTTTTAAGCAATTTTAACGCTTGGTCAACGTTATCGCCATCTACCCTAACTATCGCATTAACTGCCATCGGGTATCACCTACTTTCTTTTATTATTTAATAACTAATTCGCAAACTTCATCAAAAGTTGATACGAACTTAAATTGCATTTCTTTTCTAACATCTTCAGGGATTTCCGTCAAGTCTTTTTCATTATCCCTTGGAGCTATAACTGTTCTAATTCCTGCCCTATGAGCTGCTAAAACTTTCTCTTTTAAACCACCTATTTCTAACACTTTGCCTCGCAAAGTAATTTCTCCAGTCATGGCAATTCTGCAATTTGCTTTCTTTTCTGAAACGGCACTTAATATTGCTGTAGCCATCGTTATACCTGCTGATGGTCCATCTTTTGGCACTGCACCCTCTGGAACATGGAGATGAATATCAAAATCCTTAAAACGATAAGCTGGCACTCCCATTTTGCTAGCCATACTTTTAACTACAGAAAAAGCAATTTTTGATGACTCTTGCATTACATCTCCAAGATGACCAGTAACCATTAATTTGCCACTACCCTCAAAAAGTGCAACTTCTATTTGCAATAAATCACCACCGTAAGCAGTCCATGCTAAACCTGTAGCAACGCCTATTTCTTCATCTTCATAAACGCCACCAACTCTAAATTTACGTGGTCCTAAATATTCTTGCGTAAGTTTTTTATCAATATCAATATGTTTTATCTCATTTTCATCTGTAACTATCTTCTTGACTGATTTTCTAATTAGTGAAGCAACTTCTCTCTCTAAATTTCTAACGCCGGCTTCTTTAGTATAATACTGAATAAGCTCATAAATTGCCTCATCAGATATAGTTATTCTGCCATCAGTAATATTATGCTCTTTCAACTGTTTTGGAATAAGAAAACTCTTTGCAATATTTAATTTTTCTTGTTCTGTATATCCTGGCACCCTAATTACTTCCATTCTATCAAGTAACGGTGATGGGATACTTTCAAGTGAATTTGCCGTAGTTATAAAAAACACTTTAGAAAGGTCAAACTCTGCCTCAAGGTAATGATCCATAAAATTTTTATTTTGCTCTGGGTCTAAGGCTTCAAGTAAGGCAGAAGCTGGGTCGCCTCTAAAATCTGTTCCTAATTTATCTATTTCATCAAGTAAAAAAACTGGATTTAAACTGCCAGCTTTCTTCATTGATTGGATAATCTTTCCTGGTAAAGCACCAATATAAGTTCTTCTATGACCTCTAATTTCTGCTTCATCACGAACACCACCCATACTTGCCCTAACGAATTTTCTATCCATTGCTTCAGCAATTGACCTTGCAAGTGATGTTTTACCAACTCCTGGAGGACCTACTAAACATAAAATTGGACCTTTCATCTCTGAAGATAATTTTATAACAGCTAAAAATTCTAATATCCTTTCTTTAGGCTTTTCTAATCCAAAATGGTCTCTATTTAATATAGATTCTGATTTAGCCATATCTAAACTATCTTTAGTAATAATGCCCCATGGAAGAGATGCAATCCAGTCTAAATAATTTCTAACTACTGTAGTTTCTGCACTCATTGGAGGCATAAGTTTCATTTTCTTCAATTCTCTATCTGCCCTTTCTTTAACTGCTTCGGGCAACGTTAGATTATTTAATTTTTGGGCTATTTCATCTATATCTGCTTTATACTCATCTTCTTTGCCCATTTCTTTTTGTATTGCTTTCATTTGTTCGTTAAGGTAATATTCTCGTTGAGATTTAGACATTTGAGACTTAACTCGTTGTTTAATCCTCTCATCAAGATGCAATACTTCTATTTCTATTTCTATTAATTCAATTAACTTTTCTATCCTCTGACCAATATTGCTAATATCTAATATTGATTGTAAACTCTGAGTTTTAAATGGTAAATTTGCTGCAACACTATAAGAAAACTTACTTGGGTCCTCTATTTGTGTTATATTTTTAAGCAAATCTTGAGAAATCCTTTTAGTCGTATTTGCATAATTTTCAAAAGTTTTAGTTAAAATATCCCTAACTGCATTAATATGAGACTGGTCTGTTAATTCTTCCTCTAATTCTTCTACATCAGCAAAATAACAATCATCATCAAGTCTGAAAGATTTTAACTTTGCACGTTTTTTTCCTTCAACTAATACTTTAACTGTTCCATCAGGTAGTTTAAGAATTTGCAGAATATCTGCAACAATACCAACTTCATTTAAATCTTCTTGGGTTGGCTCATCTGTTGATGCCTCTTGTTGAAGAGATAAAAATAACTTTTTATCTGTTGATTCTGCTACTTGTAACGCTCTAACAGAACGAGGCCTGCCAACAAATATTGGCACAATCATATAAGGAAAAACTACAACATCTCGTAAAGGAATAACTGTATATTGCTCTATATTACTCAAATTATAAGCTCCATTTATGCCGTCTCTTTATGTTGACCTTGAACAAGAATAGGCTCTGCTCCATTTTCAATCACATCTTCATTAACAATACATTCAGATACATCATTTAATGACGGCAATTTATACATAACATCAAGCATAGCATTTTCTAATATTGACCTTAAACCTCTTGCACCAGTCTTACGTTTGATAGCAAGATTTGCTATAGCTTTTAATGCAGCAGGAGTAAAAGTCAATTTAACATTATCTAATGCAAGCATCGCCTCATATTGTTTAACAAGGCTATTATTTGGTTCAACGAGTATTCTAACTAAAGATTCTTCTGTCAACTCTTCAAGTGGTGCAGTAATTGGCAACCTGCCAACAAATTCTGGAATAAGCCCATATTTTATAAAATCATCTGGCTCAATTGAAAGTAATGTTTGAAAAGTATCTAAAGACTTATTTTCACTTTCTGTAACACCACCAAAGCCTAAAGTTCTTTTTCCTACCCTACGTTTAATCACTTCTTCAAGCCCGTCAAAAGCTCCACCACAAATAAACAAAATATTTGTTGTATCAATTTGGATATACTCTTGTTGAGGGTGTTTTCTACCACCTTGAGGTGGAATATTTGCAACTGTTCCCTCTATAATCTTAAGTAGTGCTTGTTGAACGCCTTCACCACTAACATCACGAGTGATAGATGGACTATCACCTTTTCTTGATATTTTATCTATTTCATCTATAAAAATAATACCTTTTTCTGTTTTTTCAACATTATTACCAGAATTTTGATAAAGTTTTAAAACTACATTTTCTACATCTTCACCAACGTAACCTGCTTCTGTAAGAGTTGTCGCATCAGTAATTGCAAAAGGCACATTTAATAATCTTGCTAAAGTCCTTGCTAAAAGTGTCTTACCTGTGCCAGTAGGACCTACAAGCAAAATATTGCTTTTTTCTAATTCTACATCGCTTTTTTTTGCGTATTTAATACGCTTATAATGGT
This sequence comes from Mucispirillaceae bacterium, assembly GCA_045538075.1. Lineage (GTDB taxonomy): Bacteria > Chrysiogenota > Deferribacteres > Deferribacterales > Mucispirillaceae > JAZSQT01. The sequence continues at coordinate 11,979 of JAZSQT010000072.1, read as the reverse complement.
TATATACAGCAACACTTAATATCCTTTTTGCTTGCTCTTGACCTATAACGTATTCATCTAAACTTTTATGTATTTCTTCCGGAGTAGGTAATTTATCTTTTTCTTCTGTTTCAAATTCTGAAGTAACATCATTGTTTAATATTTCATTGCAAAGCATAACACATTGGTCGCAGATAAATGAGTCCTCTCCACCTGCAATGAGTTTTATTACATCGTCTTGTCCTTTTCCACAAAAAGAACAATAAAGTCCTGATTTTTTCTCAGACATAAAAACTCCTAATAACAAATAACAGCAATTATTATAATATAATAAAAAGAAAATTCATATAAAAAAATTAATGCCACCTTAAAAGGTGGCATCAGAATTATTTTTTTATTATTACATTATCAATGATGCCGTAATCTTTTGCCTCTTGACTACTCATAAAGTAATCACGTTCAGTATCTTCTGTAACTTTTTCTACAGACTGGTTAGTATTTTCTGCCAATATTCTGTTTAAATCTTTCTTCATTCTTAATATTTCATTAGTGTGAATAAGAATATCTGTCGCTTGACCTCTAAAACCACCAGAAGGCTGATGTATCATAATACGTGCATTTGGAACAGCAAATCTTTTTCCTTTAGCCCCTGCAGCCAACAAAAATGCTCCCATACTTGCAGCCTGTCCTAAACATATAGTTGACACGTCTGGTTTAATATAGTTCATTGTATCATATATCGCCATACCAGCTGTTACTACTCCACCTGGTGAATTTATGTATATAGATACGTCTTTTTCTGGGTCATCTGCTTCAAGAAAAAGAAGTTGAGCACATATTGCATTTGCTACAGAGTCATTAATTTCAGTGCCTAAGAAAATAATTCTATCTTTCAATAGACGAGAATATATATCGTAAGACCTTTCGCCTCTACCTGTTTGTTCTATAACGTATGGAATATAATAACTCATTACTAACCTTCACTACTTTCTTCAGTTTTTTTAGCTTTAGTTGTTCTTGGTTTAGTAGCTCTTTTTTTAGGTTTTTCTTCTTTATCTTCCTTATTATCTTTAACTTCTGCTTGACCTACATTATCAAACTCTGCTTTAGTCATTTTAATATCTTTCACTTTATTAACAGATACAAGATATTCATACACTTTATCGCCTAATACGTCATTTTTTATACTTTCAAGCTGTTGTTTGTCTGATAACTCTTTCTTTAAATCCTCTAAAGAACGACCTTGCAAGTCTGCATGATAAGACAAAAATTTATCTGTATCTTCATCATTAACTACAATGTTTTCAATTTTAGCAATTTCGTTAATAACTAATGCTTGTTTAACTTGCTCTGTTGCTTGTGGTATATGTTGCCCTACCATTGTTTCAAAATTAATACCAACTTGCTCAGGATTTAAACCCATTTGATAAAATTGTGTCATACTGTTATATGCCATTCTTTCTGCTTGCTCTTTAACGAAAGAAAAAGGCACTTCAAAAGGATTTTCTGAAACAATTTTGTTTAACATAACTCCAAAAACTTCAAACTTTGCCCTACTATCAACATCTGATTGAAGTCCTTTAGTAATAAGCTCTTTAAGGTCTTTTAATGTTTCACAATTTGGATTAACATCTTTAGCAAATTCATCGTCTATTTTTGGTGCAACTTTTTCTTTAATCTCATGTAAAGTTACTGTGAAAACAACATCTTTGCCGGCTAAATCTGGCTGACCGTATTCTTTAGGAAAAGTAAGGTTTAAATCTTTAACTTCTCCTATCTTCATACCTATAACGCCATCTTCAAAACCAGGAATAAATTGACCACTACCGATATTTAAAGAAAATTTTTCTGCAGATCCACCTGCAAAAGCAACACCATCTTTCTTGCCAACAAAATCAATAACGGCAATATCGCCATTTATAACTTCTTGCCTATTAGTAACTGGCTCATAAGTCATTTGACGATCTTTAATAGCATCAAGGGCATTATCAACATCACTATCTGATATTGAAACAACTTTTCTCTCAAAATCAAAATCTTTATATTTATCTAATTTTATAACAGGAAAAACATCAACTAATGCAGTAAAAGTAATAGGTTTATCTTCTTCAAAAACGACGTCTTTAACATTTGCTTGAGATAAAGGACGAATAGAATTAGACGTAAAAGCCTCTTGTATAGAGTTATTTAACACTCTTTCTAAAGCATTCGCTTTAATTTTATGACTATATTGTTTGCGAACAATTTCTTTTGGTGCTTTACCTTGACGAAAGCCATGAACTTTAACTGTCGGCATAATTTTATTTAATTCATTTTCTGCAACTTTTGCATAATTTTCAAAGGGAACTTCAAAAATAAGCTCTTTTTGAGAATTAGCAGCGTCATTAACTTGAACTTTCATGAGAAAACTCCTTATTACTTATGGAAAAATTTGAATAAAGCGGGTGACGGGACTCGAACCCGCGACCTCAACCTTGGCAAGGTCGCGCTCTACCAGCTGAGCTACACCCGCAAATAAAACTAATGAATTTTATGCGGATAGAGGGAATTGAACCCACACACCAAAAGGTACTAGATCCTAAGTCTAGCGCGTCTGCCAGTTCCGCCATATCCGCTAATTAAGGGTGGATAACGGGGCTCGAACCCGCGACAACCGGAGCCACAATCCGGTACTCTACCAACTGAGCTATATCCACCATAAATCTATTATTCTTTATTTAAGAATAGACTTTTAGATATATTTATTATTTACCTACTTGTCAAGAAAAAAATTACACTACTAAAAAAATAGGTAAATCAATAACGAATTAACATTATAATTATAAAGATAAAACTCAAGATTAGGAAATTTATTCCTAAAAAAGCTAATACTGGCATATCCACCAATAAAACTATCAAAAAGAATTATGTAAAGAATTATATAAATAATTATCTAAGAAAATTATTCAACTATTAAATCTGCTAACGATATATTTTTTATAGAGTGTAAAACTCATCTCACACAATAATTTTTAAAATTCACCTAATATCTTAAAATAAAGATTTAATTTGACAAATTAACATAAAGGAATTATATTAAGGGCAGATAAGGGGGCAGATAGCCCTAAATTAAATTTAAGGTTTGTAACCCACCTGCTTTAGGTGGGTTGCTTATTTACTTCTGATTGTTACGACTACTATTATAATAAATATTAAGTAGGTAGCGTAACTTTCAACAAGCATATAGCCACCTCCTAATAAAGAGTGGCTATCCACCTATTACCTTATCTGCTTAAGTTAATGTATTTTATTTTATCTACCTTGTCAATATTAAATCATTGTAACTTATTAATAAATATAAATTATTTTATACCTTTCTTAACCAAAGCGTTAAACCTAAAAATTTTCATGTTAAACAGAATAAATATTTAAACTTCCAATATAGAATTACTGGAAAAGTTAAAAGAATTGACAAAATTAAATAGTTCAGATGTGATACGGCAAGCCATTTATCAATATTACAAAAAAATAAAGGGTAGTTGATAGCAACCCTAATGTTTAATAGTTATTGATAAAATTTAAAATAAGTATTATATTAAGTATATTAAAGGCTACTGCGAACTGCAGAAAATGCGGGAGCGACTGCCGTTTGACTTTTTAGTCTTACGATAGAGGGAAGTCCCGTCCTCTCCAGTAGCCTTTTATATCTCAACATCTCGTTTTTCTATTTTATTAAGTTTTTTATCATTTAACCAATAAAAATGAACTATTTCATAATTTTCTAATGTTTCTTGAATATCAAGAACTACATCAGTAAACTTTTTTTTATTTTCTTCTCCAATAAAACATAAATAATTATTTTTATCGCTCTTAAATACTTTATTAGGATTATAAAGAGATAATCCAATTATTTTTTTATAATCACAAATAGAAATATCTGGATGTCTTGTTTGATTTCTTTTTACAATATTCTGTTTCAACTTTATCGGTTTATCTTTAAGATTATATTTATCCATAACCCATTTTGGTAAGGTTGGTAAAATTGCCTCTTTCGTAAAATCAATTTTATCAAGCTCTTTAATCTTGCTTTCGCTTTCTGCTTGTGCTTTTGATATTCTTGTATTTTTCTTCTCTAACTTCTTGCCGTTTAAATCACCTAAACCAGTTTTAATTTCTTTAGTTTCTTCATCAAGTTTATAATGCTTGCCATTTTCTTTCTTATATTCATCTAAATTAAATTTGCTTGTTATAAGCAAGCCTATATCACCAACAGAAATAGGGAAAGATAAAGACCAATTACTATCGCCAATAACACCAACAAGAACATCTAATACTTTAATTGATTCTTGTTTAGTTCCGTCCATTTTTTCAAATTGATTTATAAATTGCACATCAACTTTATTGCCATTAACTGCTGTAACTTCTACTACTGCAGACGTAAAAATATTGCTATTAATGTAATTTCTAATAATTGCAAGTATTTGTGCTGATGAGCTACTTAAATCTGAAATATCTAATTTAATCATAATTACAATTGTAACAAAAATAAAATTAAAAAAGTCGCAATTTTCCATTTTTTTTGATAAATTTGATTTTTTTTATTTAGTTGCAGTATAGAAGAAAAAATGTTATATTATATCATATAATAGTAACATATAATTTATTATGAGTATAATATGACAAAACAAAAGAATAAATATGATGAGCAAGAATTAGAGTTAAAAATAGTTAAAACACAGCGTAATGCAGATATTTTTATTAGTCTCATTAATGCTGTTAAAACTATTTCTATATACGCAATTATAGGTTATTGTATTATATCAGGTATAAAAATAATAATCCCTCACCCAGTAGAAAATATACACTCATTTTTTTATGGATTATCTTTATTACTTAATGTTATAATATCTAAAATGGGGCTACATATATGGCTTCCATATTTAATTATAATCTTTCTTTTTATTATTGTTATTCTAATGAAAAATAGACATAAAGAACTAACAAAAACAATTGGAGAGTTAAGAAAACAAATTGAAAATAATGATATTTATCGTTCTTCAAGCCATCTTAATGAATATGGAGAAAATAAATAAGAGGTATATTTATGGAAATTTTTTTATTTGGAATAAATTTAGCATTACTTATGTTTATATGGAATTTTTTTTGGAAACCTTATAGGCTTAATATCTGTCGTGATAAACTATTTAATACACGTTCAGAATTAAGAGACTATTTTTTAAAGAATAATTTAGGTTTAGATAGTAATGAATATAAATTTGTGCGTGATTATATAAACGTTCAAACTCACTATATACAAGATGTATCAATTATCAAATACTTATTTTTACGGAAAACTTTAGAAAAAATATCAACTTCAAATATTATAGATAATAACTTAAAAATGTTACCTACAGAACATAAAGAAGTTATAGAAAAAAAATTATTTGAATGTGTCATATCAATAACAAAATATATTATATTGCGTTCTTTTTTTATAACAATATTAATGTTTATTTATATGTCTTATTTACATATAAAATCAAATAAAAAAGAAAACAGAAAAGTATATAATGAAGTATATCAAGATATTCAAGAATATTCAAAACATTACCAATATTCTTTTGTATCATAACAAAAATATTACTACAGTTTTTCTTTATAAAACAAGCAATAAGTAATATATTATAGTAAATAGCTCTATAGTGCTAATAAGCAGTTCTGAAGTAGGGGTTACCTTTATTAGCAATAAAACTTCAAGGTGAATACTGAAGCCTATAGGGCTACTTGTAAAAAGCTGTTAAAATCCAATTAGTTTTATTTTTTTTCTTCCATATATCAGATAAAACAACAACTTGGTTTTATATATTATGACTGATGTATTTTTTTTCTTCCCTTTATATATCTTCCCTTCCTCTATTATTTCTTGTAAATCTGCCATTAGTTTATTAAAATCTTGCCCTGTTTGCTTTCTGCGTTCTTCAATATGTTTTAATCCAAAAAATTTATTACCATAAACTAAATCAATATCCTAAATCTTATTATATGAAAATAAGTTAAAATTACTAATTATCTATGAAATTATTTAATTATTAAATCTGCTAACGATATATTTTTTATAAAGTGTAAAAAACCGCCAAATCTCACTTAATAATTTTAGAATTTATCCACAACTAAAGAATGTTGCACTATTTACATACGATAAAAATAATTAAAATTGAAAGATTTTATTTGACATTTTCAAAATCAACTGATAAAAATAATTTCCAATATTGATTTAAATTGGAGAGGTGGCCGAGTATGGTCGAAGGCGCTCGCCTGCTAAGTGAGTATACTGGGAAACCGGTATCGAGGGTTCGAATCCCTCCCTCTCCGTTTTTTTGTTGTCCTATATCCTTCTACAAAGTTTACTATTAAATTATTATAAATTGTCTTTTAAATCATGAAATTTAGGGATATTCTTGTAGGTTGAAATTTTTTGGTTGCGAAATAAGAAAATTTGATAGTTTGTATTGAAATGTCGGACAGTCATTTTTGAAAACAAATTTTAAGAATAATTATTCTAATAAATTTTCTCAAATTGGTTGGTTTTAATTACACTGCAAACGAAATTAAAATTTTTATGCTATGATTAACACAAATATGAGGGTTTGCTATGGAAGTTAAAAATATTCAAATTTCAACTTTTGAAGAAAACATTCAAAAGGGTATTGATGCAAAAATACTTGAAGTAAATGACGATAGAACAAGAATTACTTATAAGGTACCTAATGTAAAATCTTATAGATTAACTGATCCAGAAGAATTAGTTAGAGCATCGTATTTTGTTGAATTAGTTTTAGATTACAAATATCCAGTGGAACAAATAGCATTTGAAGTTACTGTACCAAGACGAACTCCAAATGATTGGGCTGATATTGTTATCTATGAAGATGAGGCAATGAAAAAGCCTTATCTTGTTGTAGAATGCAAAAAAGATGGTGTAACAGAAGCTGAATTTGATCAAGCAATTGAACAGGCTTTTGGAAATGCCAATAGTTTAAAGTCAAAATTGGCTATAGTTATTGCTGGAAATAGAAAAAGAGCTTTTGACGTTGCAAATTATGGCTCTATGGAAAGAGTCAAAAATATAATCGCAGACATCCCTGAAAGATTTGGCAAAATTCCAGTTTATAAATATGTTAAAGGTGCAAATGATTTAATAACTATTTCAAGAGAAGAATTAATTAAAAAACTTGAATCTTGTCATGATACAGTTTGGCAGGGCGGTAAGTTAGCACCTACAACTGCGTTTGACGAAGTTTCAAAACTTTTATTTTGTAAATTAAAAGATGAGAAAGATAATGCAAAAAAAGGTTCGGTTTACAAATTTCAAATAGGAACACACGAAACTCATCAAGAAGTTTACAAAAGAATTGATGAAATTTATCAAAATGCAAAAAAACAAGATGCAGAAGTTTTTAAAGGCAATTTAAATCTTGAAGCTGATATTGTTTATAAAATTGTAGAACATATTCAAGGAATTTGTTTTACGAAAACTGATTTGGATACAAAAGGTGTTGCTTTTGAGAAATTTATGGAAGATTTTTTTAAAGGCAAAATGGGCCAGTTTTTCACACCGAGAAACGTTGTTCAATTTGTTGTAAAAATGATGGATATTCAAACTGATAATTTTGTACTTGACCCTTGTTGTGGTTCAGGAGGCTTTTTATTAAATGCATTAGATACAATCAGAAAAGAGGCTGAATCAGAGATAGATGATCCAGTTGAAGCACATTCAACTTGGCATAACTTTGCTGCTAATAATCTCTATGGTATTGAAATAAATGACCAAATTGCAAGAGTATGTAAAATGAATATGATTATCCATGATGATGGTCACACAAACGTTATTTCAAGAAGTTCATTAGACGATTTCAATGATATAAAAACTCAACATAAAGGGTTTAAAAAAGATCATTTTGATGTGATAATCACAAACCCTCCATTTGGGGCTGTGATTAAGAAAAATGGAAAAGAAGATAAATATTTAGACAAGTTTGAATTGGGAAAAAATAAATCTAGTCAAAAAACAGAAATCTTATTTATTGAAAGATGTATAGATTTCTTAAAACCCAAAACAGGGAGAATGGGAATTGTTTTACCTGATGGCATTTTAACTAACAGTTCTCTTCAATATGTCAGAGATTTTATTATGGAACGATGTGAGATTTTGGCAGTAATTTCTCTTCCACAATTTGCGTTTTCTCACTATGGAGCTGGCGTCAAATCATCACTTGTATTTTTAAGACGTAAGGGAACTGATGAAATATTAGATGACTATCCTATATTTATGGCAATGGCAGATCGTATAGGTTATGATGCAACGGGTAAAGAAGACCCAGTAAATGATTTATTGGATATTATATATCCAGAATATCAAAAATTCAAATCAGATAAAAACAACTATGAGGGTTGTTAGTATGAGATGTTTTTCCATAAGAAGTAAAGAAATTAAAGAACGCTTTGATCCAAAGTTTTTAATATCATTTAAAAAACTTTCAAAGGCTATGTCTTCAAAAATTTCTTATAGACCATTGTCAGAATTTTTATTATGTCCCCCTCAATATGGTGCGAATGAATCTGCTAAAGAATGTAGTGAAGATACTGAATATAGATACATCAGAATAACCGATATTGATGAATTTGGTAATTTAAAACAAGATGACGTAAAAACGGCAGAAAACATAGATTTAAAATATGAACTACAAGAAAATGATATATTATTTGCTCGAAGTGGAGCTACAGCAGGCAAATGTTTTATATACAAAACAAAATACGGTAAATCTATTTTTGCAGGCTATCTAATAAGACTTAGAATTAATTATGAAAAATTAAATCCTGATTTTTTATTTTATTATTCTCAAACAGATTATTACAAACAATGGGTAAATTCCATTCAGAGACCAGTTGGGCAGCCAAATATTAATTCTAAGGAATTTTGCGAATTGAAAATTCCTGTATTCTCAGAAGATTTAGAAAAAAATCTTGAAATTCAAAATAAAATTGTCAAAATTATGCAAGACGCATACAAAAATAAATCAAGCAAAGAAATAGAAGCTGAGACGATTATAAATTCCTTTGAAAATGAAATATATAGTAAACTGGATGTTTGCACCCCAGAATTTAAATTTAAACAATGTTATAAAATCTCAGCAAACAATATTAAAAAGAAGCGTATTGATGCTTTTTACTATCAACCAGATTTTGAAGATATCGCCTTATCTATTAAAAAATCAAAGTACAAAGTAATCCCCTTAATTGATATAATAGATACTGTTATTAGTGGACAAAGACCTCAAGGAGGTGTTTCTCAAATAAAAGAAGGCGTTCCTAGTTTAGGTGGGGAGCACGTTCTCGCTAATGGTTTAATTGAACCTGAAAAATTAAAATATATACCAATAGATTTCCACCATAAACATATAACTAGCAGAGCTTTCCCATTAGATATCATTTTAGTTAAGGATGGTGCTACTACAGGGAAAGTCGGAATTATCCCAGAATCATACCCTCACAAAGAAATTAATATTAATGAACATGTATTTATATTGAGAGTAAAAAAAGAGGTAAATCCGTATTATGTTTTCGCATATTTAAAAACACAAATGGCTCAAATACAAATAAAACGTGAAGTGGTTGGCGGGACCATTATGGGAATTGTTAAAGATTCATTAAACAATATTTTAATACCATATGAAGATAAAAATTTTAATATCCAAAATGAAATTGCACAGGAATACAAAAAACGATTAGAACAATATATAACTTTAAAAAATGAAGCAATTCAAAATTTTTATGATGCAAAAAATATAGTAGAAAAAATGATATTGGGAGAAGAATAGTAATGCATATTACTTTACACGGCATAGTATCAGAAGTATTAGGTGGATATATTTGTTTAAGAGGTTTTGCAAAGATCTCCGATTTAATTTCTATTTCTAAACCAAAATTTTATCAAAGAGATATTATAAAAGAACATATTTCTGATATTAAATCTTTTTATGAAAAAGGTAAGTATTTATTTTTCCCAGAAATTATACTTGGTTGCAATTTAAACAGTTATGAATATTCAGAGAATCTTAGAAACAACGAAATATTTTCTTCAAAAGGAATTAAATATAAATATTTAAAAACAGAAGGACAAGGTTATATAACAATAGACACAGATTTTAAATTGCTTCAACGCATTGATGGTAATCATAGGTTAGAAGCTTATCAACCCGGAGTAACAGCAATAGAAGAAGCTCCATTTTGTATATTGTTTCTTGCTGAACAACAAAGATATAAAGATGCCAAAGCAATTTTCAACAATATAAATTATAAACATAAACCTTTGCGCCAAGAAGATAATTTAAAAAATATTTTTGACGAAACAACCTCAGATCCATATACAGATATGGAAATTGAATCTGATTACGGCATAAATTATAAAAAAGCAAAGTATTTAATAAAAGAACTAGAAGCCAATAATCACCACCATATGTTATCAAGTACTGTAAATGAATATTATAGAGAAATTTGTTTAAACATAGTTAATATTTTAGATAACATGATTAAAGACAAAGAATACTTAAATACAGAAAATATTTATAATGCCATTGTAGATGTATTAAAATCACAAAAAAGTAAAATAGAACAAGGACTTTTTATTCCATACGTATATTACAAATTACTAGATCAGATGAATAAAGAAGATAAAAACTACCAATTATTCGATAATTGGATTCAAAAAAACAATTTAACTAAAATAAAAGAAATGTGCCCTGAAGATGTTATAAAAATATTTAACAGTATATTAATAAGAAAAAAACGTCAAATATTTGTCTCTATGCCATTTGGACATCGCAATTGTGATAACATGTTTGATGCGGTTATTAGAGTTGTAGAAAAAATCTCAAAAAAATATAATATAGAAACTCCTCTTGTATTGAGAATAGATGAACTACAACAAAGTAGCACTTTTAAAATTATAGATAAGATAGAAAATGCTATTGAAGATACAGGATATTTGATTGCTATTTTAAATCATTGTAATCCAAATGTTTATCATGAAATAGGTTATGCTATGGGTTACTTTAGAGGAAAAGGTTTAAATGAGAATATTTTGTTAGTTTTAGAAGAACCAGAAGATTCTGAAAAACTTAATACTGATCAATATAAAGTAGGTTTTAATTTGCAAGGATATAAACAATTCCGTTTTAAGCTTCTGACTGAATTTGAGCAAGAATTGGAGAAAAAATTGTTGACACACTACGGATTAAAATAATTATTAAATCATACAAGTACTTTTGTAATTTCTTTATATGCTTATATTTCGTAATCATATTAAAATTTTCAACTTGACTTCCATCCACTTCCACGTGATATATGTTACAACCTAAAAGGAGGTTGTATATGGAAGAAAGATTTGTTATTAAAAGAAAAGATTTTAAGAAGCTTGAGCAATATGCTGAAAATATTTACAACACAGCTGTTGTAAAAAATCTTCGTAGAAATGCAGACCAAGTTAATGCATTTTTCATAAATTATCCAGAAAGTATAGACGAATAATTATTCCATTATTTGTAATTTTCAATTACATACTTTCAATTACATTTGCATAAAAATTTATACAAATTTTCTCTTTTTCTTCCATAAAAACAATATTTATAAAAATTTGCCCTAAACACTTTTAGCAACTTAATTTAAACCTATTTTATTAAATGTAATTGAAATTCGTTCAATTACATTTTTGAGATTTTATTTAACAACTTCCCTTTAGGTCGGAAGTCGTTATTATGAGAGGGAAAAAGCACTTCCCCTAAAATAGAAATCATAAATTTAGCAATGATTTTTAATAAAAATATTCTATTTCTGATAGCTACTTTTAATATTAATGGAATTAACTTCTATTTTGAAGAAATATACAATTTTATACGTTATACTCATTCAACATATAATACTATATACGCTTATTAATTTACTGGTGTTAGTAAAGATTTGTTA